>JAQWBU010000113.1 GCA_028706195.1 Eubacteriales bacterium | reverse complement strand
CAATTGACGAGCAATTGGCTGCTTTGAGTGGAGAAAATGTAGATATCCTTCTTTCAAAAGAAGCCAATCGCGAGCAGCTTGAAATAGCAGAGCGAATTGAACTCTATAATGCCGTTTTAGTGCAGGGCCCTCCGGGAACGGGAAAGACGCATACAATTGCGAATCTTTTGGGTCACTTTCTTGCTCAAGGGAAAAGCGTTTTAGTTACGAGTCAGACCAAGAAAGCATTATCAGTTCTTAAAGGTCAGGTGCCTGAAGCAATACAAAACCTATGTGTTTCTGTGCTGGATGACACCAATATTGATATGGTGCGTTCAGTTGACGGAATCTCAGAGTACCTGTCAAGATATACCTCAAATGAACTTAAGAGAAAAATGGAAAGTTCTGCAAGGCAACGCGAAGTAATAATTAAGCAATTGGCAGAAGTTCGACGCAAAATATATGCCATTAAGTATCGTGAATTTGAGCCTATTGTTTATAATGGTGATAGTTTTTCACCTGCCAAAGCCGCAGAATTTGTTAACAGTTATGCCGACGAATTGTCCTACATTCCTGGAAAAGTACGTCTTTATCGTCCACTTCCGGCGAGTGTCGATGAGTTGCATCTTCTATATCGAAGCAATGCAGGCATAACGCCTGAAGATGAAACCGAACTAGCTTATGAAATACCAAATCCAGAATTACTTATGTCTCCAGCTATATTTTCTGCAGATATACATACAGAAGCTGAAAGCTACAACACTCTTGATCGAATAGGTGAAGCATTGTCTTTGGTGATTAGATGTGATTATACCAAAGGTTGTATTATTGCTGAACACGAATCCAAAGCGTATATCCTTGCGGATAACCCTACTGATCGAGCCATCGAAGACTTAACATCATATGTAAATTCATTTAATTCAATAGATGGCTGGATGATTCAAGCGGCGGTTGACGGGCATAAGGGCGGCGGTTTTAGGCAAAAGTGGGAAATGCTAATTTCGTCAATTGAAGATACAGCCTCCTATGCCGAATCCATAGTTACTATGATGCTTGGAAAAACGGTATCGTTTAAGGATAATATAGTTCTGTCTCAGATTAAGCCTCAGATATTAAAACTATCGGATATTTTCCAAAGAAAGGGTAAAGTCACAAAAATAGATTTTCTCTTTAACAAGTCGCTTGAGAATGCGTTTTCACTTGTTACAATCAATGGAAATACGGTCACATCTTCAGATGACTGCACCATTATTCTCCGACACATCGAGCTTTTGGAAAAGCGGGCAGGAACAGAGATGTTATGGGATGAGCTGATGGCTAAACAAGGTTCTCCATCTTTTTCTACGCTGGGTGACGAACCTGAGGAAATATGTAGGCAGAGGATTCCTAATATCCGGCGCTACCTTGACTGGTATCAAAACGAATTTGCGCAGTTTACAAGTTTGATTGACTCGGCCGGACTTAATTCAAAGGTCATTTTTGACTATTCGGATTTGGATTCAGTGCTTGTTCGCACTGAAAAAATGCTAAAATCAATCCATCATATAGTTCCATTGTACATTCGAGCCACAAAACTATTTATACAATTGATCACTATTAGGCAGCGCAGACACCACGCTATTTCTATCCTGTCGGAAGGTAAATGCAAAAATTCAACTATATGTATTGCTGTAATCTCTGCTCTGCGTGAGAAAAATATTGACCGGTATGAAGATGAATATCGTAGGCTGTCTCAGCTATTTGAAAAATATGCATTACAAGCAAAACGAATAGATGTTCTGGCAAAGATAGAATCTGTAGCACCCGCTTGGGCAACTGCCATCGCAGCCCGCGAGGGAATCCACGGTGAAACCGTGTGTCCGGACACCATCGAGCAGGCATGGAAATGGAAACAGTTTGCAGGAATTATAGAAGAAATAACAGCTGAACCATTCGAGGAACTACAGAATAAAGCTGTTATGCTCAGCAAGGAACTGCGGGGAAAAACGGCGGAGCTGGCTGCAAACAAGGCTTGGTATCATTTGCTTCTTAGGACAGAACGAAACCTTGAAATAAAGCAGGCGCTAGTGGGCTGGAAACTTACAGTTAAGAAAATAGGCAAAGGTACAGGAAAAAATGCACCTGCGCTCAGAAAGCAGGCCCGCGACTTGATGGCAAAATGTCAGGCTGCTGTTCCCGCATGGATTATGCCCGTTGGTAAAGCGCTGGAGAGCCTTGATTCTTCACAAAATTGCTTTGATGTTGTCATCGTAGACGAGGCAAGCCAATCTGATGTTTCTGCACTCGCAATTATGTATTTAGCCAAGAAAGTAATTATCGTCGGAGATGACAAGCAGGTCAGTCCTATGGCGGTTGGTGTTGATATTGACCGCATGAATGCACTGCGGGAGATGTATATTAAAGATGTCATTCCTAATTGGCATCTTTATGATGCAAAAACATCTTTGTATGATATTTCCGGAACAACGTATCAGCCGCTCATGCTACGTGAGCATTTCAGATGTGTTCCAGACATCATAGGTTATAGCAACAAGCTGTCATACGATTTCAAAATTAGGCCGTTGCGGGATGCAAGTAATTGCATCGTAGTTCCTCCTGTTGTTAATTACAGAGTTTTGAATGGTCAGCGCGAAGGCCGTCGCAAAATCAATATTGAAGAAGCTGAATCCGTGGTCTCACTGATGATGGCCTGTATGGAACAGCCAGAGTATGAGGGGGAGACTTTTGGTGCAATTTCTCTACTTGGCGACGATCAGGCAAAGCTGATTCAACAAATAATTTTCAAAAGACTTGAACCGAGCGTTATCGAAGAACGGCGCATCCTTTGCGGTAACGCATCTCATTTTCAGGGCGATGAACGAGATGTGATATTTCTTTCTATGGTCGACAGCAACGAGGGAGATGGCCCACTGAAATTAGCGGGCGAAGGTGTAGACCAATCAACAAAGCAAAGATATAACGTCGCAGCAAGCCGTGCAAAAGATCAACTTTGGATTATTCACTCTCTCGACTATTCAAAAGATCTAAAGTCTGGGGATATGCGGCGCGATTTGCTGGAATATGCTGATAATCCACAAGCTTATTCCCGCTTAGCAGAGGATGTTGAGGCAAAAGCAGAATCTCCATTTGAAGAGGCCGTTGGAAAATCGTTGGTCGCTGCCGGATACCATATTACTCAACAGTGGGAAGTAGGTGCATATCGCATTGATATGGTCGTTCAATACAAAGGTAAGAAGATTGCTGTCGAATGTGATGGAGAGCAATATCATAGTGGAGAGGAAAAAGTTCGTGCTGATATGGAACGCCAGACGATTCTTGAGCGAATGGGTTGGCGATTCATTCGAATTCGCGGAAGTGAGTATTATCGTGACCCTGAAGCCACTATGGTACGCGTAATAAATGAACTGACCAATTATGGTATTATGCAAGAGAGCATGATTGAGCAGATAGCAAATACAACCAGTTCTGAGTTGCTTTCACGAGTAAAGATTCGTGCGATACAAATTATTGATGAGTGGCACCGTGAAGATGAAGATACGACTGAAGATGTAGATGACAGCAAAAATATGATGCTGCCTATAAAAGCATCTTATCCTCATGTATTGCGTCCTGAGTCAAAAATTCGAGAAGAAAAAAATATTGTGTCCAAGCAGCCAGAAAATTTTGTACAGATTAGTATCGGCCAGTTTGAGACTATCAAATCAGAAAAAACACCTGACTCAACTCAAAAATCAAGTAATGTGGTGAGTCACTCACATGTGACAAAAAACAAGAGCACTCCGGATACTGCAAGGATGAATCATGTCGATAGAACAAATACACAGAGAGCTTTTACAAAGCGAGGTGAAGATATTCTACATCGACTTAATCAAGAACATATTCATTATATTGATAAAATCGAACAATCCGGAATAATATGGGTACTCTTTTCATCTGCGGTTAAAGAGCGCTTTGAAAACATCGCATCAAATAGCGGATACAGATTTAGTTTTGAGCCGCGTGGTTCATCGTCAACCGGAAATAAACCAGCATGGCGGATAATGGTAATTTAAGGGGGTGCTTTAATATGGCAGACCGTAGCGATTTCAAATATGAGATTATTAATGAATTAGGTATAATCTCTGAAGGCTCAAGAGGCTGGAAAAAGGAACTAAACCGTGTAAGTTGGAGCGGTGGGGAACCAAAGTATGACATTAGAGACTGGAATGAAAAGCATGATAAGATGGGTAAGGGTGTCACACTTACTGAGACTGAGTTGCGAAAATTAAAGGAACTACTTGATGCCGAAATTGCATTCTTGGATAACAGCACAAGTAGCTAAATATCTAAGACCAGCCCGTACCAAGCATTATGCTTAGATGTGGCTGGTCTCTGTTTGTCACCGCTTGAAGAGAGTCGGTCAAAATTTACTTGTTTTCGTAAATCCCTAAGTCCAACTCCCTTTATGGGGCGGCTTTTTTTGACAATCACGGCATGACACGTTAACATGATCGTTATGGGCATTTGCCCAATAATGAACCGGAGGATTGTCATATGAAAAAGAAACTAGTCGCAAA
>JAQWBU010000112.1 GCA_028706195.1 Eubacteriales bacterium | reverse complement strand
GCCGAACAGCTGGGAGTACAGCGCACTTCGCTTTCGCGTGAGCTGGCTAAGATGCGGGACAATGGGCTGGTTGAGTATGACGCCCGGACGATCACGCTGCTGTGAGCATGAATGGTTCGGTGCCAGGCACAAAATTATGCAGCGGCGGCTACTAAACTTAGCCCTGCTATCCGGCAATATTGTGCTCTCTTATTCTCTGGAGTAAAATTGAAATTACTTAGCGCTTGGCTTAAGACATCAGGCGCACGATCTGATCATTGTTGTAGTAACCGCAGCTTAGCTTGCGGATCAGATTTACAGGAGTATTTCTATGAAGATCGAATATTTCCATGCATCAAAATTCGGAAGCGGCGAAAAGCTTGCCGGCGAGTTCAAACGGCTCATGTCTGAGCGCGGTATCACAGTAAATATTCATCACATGAGGGATGTCAAGCCAAAGAATCTGCCTGCAGCGGATCTTTACGTTTTCAGCTCTCCCGGCCGCCTGGGTAAACCTCCGATATATGTCCGCCGCTTCCTACAAGGCGTCGATCTGGCGCCTGGTAGCCGCTATGCCATCCTAAACACTCAGGGCGCAGCCGGAGTTAACAAAAAAGGCGAACTGCCTACTGATGAAGAACTGAGTAAATATCGACAAATGTTGCCGATCATGAGAAAGATTCTGGATGGCAAGGGTCTGCATTTTGTAGCTTCTGAGGTTATTGATGTGTTCGACCTTAAAGGTCCGATGGAAGAAGGCTGGGAAGATAAGGTTGAAGCTTTCGTGGAGAGAGTGCTCTGAGTTTTGAATCGCTGCATATTTCTGTGCTAGGCACAGAACCATGCAGCAAAATAGCATTTCCTACAGCCTACCAGCGGCCCTCAGCATAACTATCGAGAGCTCGTGCTAAGGTATCGAGGAAGCTTTCCTCGCCCCAGGTGTTGATCTTGAAAAACACAGCCTGGCTGCCTCCCGAACTGATCGCGCTTACAAAGAGATCGTCCGAACTGCCGACCACTGTTAAGTTGAGGCTGACACGGTTTCCTCCGATCCAGCTGTAGCGCTCATACACACGAACTGCGACGCGCACATCGCCAAACTGTGCATCACTGCCGGCTTCAACCGAAGCCGACATACTCTTCATAATTGCATTGTCCGCCAGCCTCAGGACTTCATCAAAATTTCCACGGAGTCGACGCTCATACTTTGCCATAAATTTGTCCCTATTCCTTATGTAGTGTTAATGCATAGCTTTGTGCCTGGCACCGAACTATGCACCCCAACTCAATCTCCCAGCTCGCTCAGGTAGCTGTCAATTTCTGTAGCCAGCTCCTTGTATTTGTGGTTATGCACCGAGTGCGGGCTGTTCACCTCGATCAGAATGCCGTTTTCCAGCTTAGCGGCATAGTCAAGGATGAAAGCGCGCCAGGTAGCTTCTTCCCAGCCGGTAACTTCTCCGGTCGACAAAAAGAGCAACATGGGCTTATCAACAAGTCCTTCATCAGCCAGCGCAGCTGAGTTCTCTTTTATCGCTTCAATTTCATTGACCATTGTCTTCGTACCCGTGCGCAGATAAAAGATCGCTCTGGATAATTCTTTCTCTGCTTCAGTCAGGCTGCCATACAAGGCAGCATCACTTTCAGCTAAAGAAGGAAACCAGCGCGTCAGACCCAGATCCGCTACAAATTTACCGAATTTTATCATGCCCAAAGTGAGTTTATGATCTCGATAGCTCGCAGGCACTGTAATATCAAGGCCAATGATCGCCTCAACCTCAGCCGGATATTTTTGCGCCCAATAAATGGCTTCGATGCCGGACATGGAGTGAGGGCAGAGCACGTAAGGACCTTCGATACCGGCCAGAGTCAAAGCCTCTCTGGTGTCAGACAGCATCGAGTCAATGTCACGCTCAACATCCGCCACCTCACTAAAGCCATAGCCTATTTTTTCCACAACAACAGTGCGGTATTTTTCACTCAAAATGGAATAAAGCGATTTGAAATCCAGATAAGGGGAGGGGGTTCCGCTGCCGGACATGAAGACCAAGGTTTTTGCAGCGTCAGCGTCGCCTTCGGCATATACATGCATGTCATATCCATTGACATTTACAATCTGGCCCGGAGGCACGAAGAGTTCGGCCTCTTTCGTCAGCTTGATCCGGTGAATAATAAAGCTGACCATTATGACCAGCACAATAATAATCAGTAAAACCAGAATGGCAATACCGATTCGTTTCAAAACCATCTTCTTCTCCTCCAAAGACGACGCCAGCCACTGGCCGGCATTTTATATTCCGCTTTTCACTAAGTTTATACTGCTGTGCAGCACCTGTAAATGAGAAAACCCCCAGCGGAAGGAGAACCGATGACGGTGCCTGGTTAATCGGCTATAATCCTTGCAGTAGTTTTTGATAAAGAGGGGGCGTAATGTTATATCTGCTTTTGGCCATAATCTGCAGCTCGTCTATTGCCCTGATTTTTAAGTACGCGGATAATAGCGGGGCTGACAGGTACGTCGTCACCAGCGCCAACTATCTGACGGCCTTTTTGATCAGCCTGTTCATGATTCTGTCCCGCGGTCTCTTAAGCGGCATCGAAAAAGAGCAGGCCTTTGCGGATGAATTTTCGAATTTATTGGCCCGTCAGGCCGGCGTCTTATCACCTTATTCCAGTGTTATCTGGGGGCTGATCGTCGGCTCCATCGCCGGCGTCTTCTTTTGCCTGAGTTTTATCTATTATCAGGAAAGTGTTCAGAAAAATGGTGTCAGCATAACAGGAACTGTGGCCAAGCTGGGCATCGTGATCCCGGTGCTATTTTCTATATTTATCTGGAAGGAAATGCCAACTACTATTCAGTGGCTGGGTATAGTCCTGGCACTGGTCTCTATCCTGATCCTCAACCTCTCGCCACGATCTCTGGAAAAGCTGGATATCAGGGTCAGTCTGATTCTGCTTTTTCTATTTGGAGGGCTGGCGGAGTTTTCCAACAAGGTATATCAGCAATACGGCCTCAACGAATACAAAGACTTCTTCCTCTTTGCTGTCTTTTTGGTAGCCTTTCTGCTCAGCGCCTTTTACGTCCGGAAGAAAGAGGCGAAAATCAAGGGGAAGGATGTTTTAATCGGCTGCGCCGTGGGCATACCCAACCTTTTTTCATCTTATTTTCTGATTCTATCCCTGGACACAGTAGCGGCCTCCATTGCTTATCCCATCTTCAGCGCCGGGGCCATTGTCCTGATCAATCTGGGCGGCTATCTCATCTTTAAGGAAAGAATCTCCCGGAAAAACAAGCTGGCCATTGCCCTGACAATCGTGGCTTTGGTTTTGCTGAGTTTATAAAAGCTGCGCCGGCAGCGCAGCTATTCGATACGTTCCGCAGCCGGATATCTCTTTAGAATAAAAGTAATGGCGAAAGTTTAAGGTGAGTGCCTGCATAGTTTGGTGCCAGGCACAAAACCATGCAAGAGCTAAAGCTTGAAGGGAGTTCCGGCATGCAAGAAATTAATACTTATCTGATTACAGGAGCGGGAAGCGGGCTCGGGAAGGGCGTCGCTTTGGGTCTGGCGAGCCAAGGCCGGCGCGTGATCGCAGCGGTTGAGACAGAGGATCAGGCGGCAGAACTCTCTCGGGAGGCAGCAGAAAAGGAAATCAAGCTGCTGATTGAAAAGCTCGACATCACAGAAGCTTCCGATCGCGAGCGCGCTTTTAGCTGGGACGTTGACGTGCTGATCAACAATGCCGGGATAAACCTGGGCGGGGCTCTGGTGGATATTCCGGAGGATTTTTTGCGGCGGCAGTTCGAAGTCAATGTTTTTGGCACAATCTTGCTCAGTCAGGGTTTTGCTAAACAGATGGCCCGGAGGAGGAGAGGCAGGATTATTATCGTGTCATCCATTTACGGATTGGCGGCAGATCCTTTAATGGGAGCGTATGGGGCATCCAAACATGCGCTCGAAGCTTTTGGGATATCGCTGGCCAGAGAACTGCAGGAGTTTGGTGTAGAGGTGCAGCTGATCAACCCCGGACCTTATTTGACAGGATTTAATGATCGGGCTTTTGAAAGCTGGAAGGACTGGCAGGATAATCCTGAAGAAAGGCTCTTTGATTATGAAAAGCTGGCCTTTCCCTATCCGCAATTTGATCCTGAGGGAGCGATCAGAGATATGATTTCCATTGTCCTGGAAGAAAATGGTAAGTTTCGTAATATCGTTCCCAAAGCGATGACTCCTATTGCCAGACAGATGCAGAAAAGCCCGTGGAAGCGAACGAGTGATAAAGGTCTGCACACGAAAGATGCGACAGTCACCCGCTCACTTGAAATGGAACCTGCCCGCAAACCGAGCGAAGCGATCAAAAGCAAGATCAAAGATATATTCTCAACGAGAGATTAAGCGCTGCATCAAAGTGTGCCTGGCACCAAATTATGCAGTTGAATCAAAGTGTGCCAGACACGATTCTGTTATGAAGTGACCCTTGTCAAGAACAAAATAAACTAGATTGTTCAATTGTATCTTCACATTAGATCATTCACCTTTGTCTGAGGACATTTTGAGGGGTTTTGCTGCAGTATCTCGGC
>JAQWBU010000111.1 GCA_028706195.1 Eubacteriales bacterium | reverse complement strand
AAAATTGAATCTATCTGGCAGCACATTCCAGCTCGCCAGCGCAGTGAGATTTCCATATCTCTCTTTGTCAGTTATGTGCGTATTCTGAACCAGGTCCTGCAAAATGATGTCGTTTCGTTTTCTGAAGCAACTGCGGACGAAACTGAAGCTATGCGTCTGAACATTTCCCGCTCAGTGCCAGCTTTGTCCGATGAAGCCGAAAGGAGTTCTTTCTGGTACATCATCACGCAGGACAGCAACAATCGTCAGGACCGCTTCGCGGTCAGTATAAATAAAACTCAGGATGGTATCCCTTACTTTTCTGCAGACTGGGTGGCTAAGCAATCTTTCCTCTATGACTATATTCGTCTATATTTCAGTGCTCTGGAAGAGAAGAATTCAGCTGCGCTCTATGATCTCTTGCATCAGCAGCAATTTACAAATCTTAGTAGTTACGAAGAGGCAACTCTGAGTCGTGTCGAGGGACTGCTTGAATATTATGGTGAGTTCAGCGCTGTACAATTGCGCGCCTATCGCATCGTTGAATTGTTACCCGGTAATGCCAGAGTAGTCCAGAGCAATCTCCCTGGTGGTTCAGGCAACCGCACTGTCTCTTTTCGCGAAAGCAATTCCGTGATCAGCGTAAGCGAAAGAATCCCACAGTCACTGGACCTGAATGATACGGAAATTCGCCTCAGTGAGGGACTCAGTTTCAGACTGGAAAGTATTACGCGCAGACTTTCATCTGCGACGACTTTGCCTGTTTTGGGCATACCCCTGAATATCAGACTTCTGACTGACGATGAAGGAATTGATCCCAACGAAGTCACTCAGGCTGAAGATGTGAATTTCCGGGTCACCTGGCCGGGAATACACATCGATGCGTTTGGCTCTTTTGATACAGGGACCCTGAGTTTTAATGGAGTAATTAAGCAAATCGATCTCTTTTACACTGATTATGAGACCTTAAGTGGCTTGAGTGTAGGTGATCCGATTAATTATCTGTATATCAAATACCCGTTCGCGCGAGAAAACGACTATCTTATTCGAGGCGAGCGCGAAGGAATCGACTTCACCCTGGCTGTGCAGGTGGAATCCGACTATATCGCCAGACTGACTATTTTGTCAGAAGAAGCGCCTGTATTTTAAAAGGAGCCTATGCCTGAACTTCCGGAAGTAGAAACCATACGAAAGAGCCTGTCCCCGCTTCTGCTCGGTTTGAGAGTAGAAAAACTTGAAGTATTCTGTCCGGATGTTGTGATTCAATACGGCGACGTTCCCATTGTGAACAGCATAATTTCTGCTCTGAGACGGCGCGGCAAATATCTCATGATTGATCTTATGGATGAGTCGAGATCCGGGCACGTCGCCACCATCATGGTCCATTTCCGCATGACCGGTAAACTGCTATATAAAGACCACTACGAGGAGCCTGCCAAGCACACACACCTGCGCTTTCACTTGTCAGATATGCAGGGAACTGTGAAATATCTGGATTTTAATGATGTGCGTCGTTTCGGCAAGCTGTGGCTGCTGCCTCCCGGTGGCGAAAGTATGGATCCGGGCTTTTCCAGACTGGGGCCTGAGCCTTTGGGAAAAGACTGGACAGCAGAAGACTTCCTCGCTCAGATAAAGCGTCGCCCCCAAAGTACTGTTAAATCACTTCTGCTCAATCAGGAGGTTGTTGCAGGAGTAGGCAACATCTACTGTGATGAGGCCCTGTTTCGTGCCGGCATTCACCCTGCCCGCAGGAACGGATCGTTATCTAAGGAAGAAGCACTAAGCTTACAGGCTGCGGTGCGCGAGGTCATTGCAGCAGGTATCGGGCATCAGGGCACAAGTTTCAGCGATTATGTGGACGGCCTTGGCAACCGCGGCCATTTTCAGCTGCAATTAAAGGTTTTCCAGCAGGAAGGCAAGCCTTGCTCCGTATGCGGTTCAGCAATTGAGAAAATCCGCGTTGCCGGACGAGGCACACATTATTGTCCGCAGTGTCAGCCAGTGGATATTGACAAAGCATAACTTGCACGATAAGATAGTAAAGCTGAAATGTACCTGTAGCTCAATTGGATAGAGCGTCTGACTACGGATCAGAAGGTTCCGGATTCAAGTTCTGGCAGGTACGCCACATAGAGAACCCCTGTGTTTATATAACGCAGGGGTTTTTGTTTTTGAGAAATATGCTTTGGAAAGTCATTCTGCTCAATTTCGGAGCTGATAATTAAGCCGGCTACACGTCCCTGACATCAACAAAAGTGAATGCTTCAGTAGTAGTAGCGGTATGGTTTACAGTTTCACCGTCATGACTTAGTTTAAGGAGTTCCTGCCTCAGCCACTCTTTTTCTTCAGCCTTGGGAAAATCCTGGAAAATCCAGTCCCCATACCGAATAAGCAGATCTGCGATGGGCTCAGCACGGGTATCGCAGATTTCAAAAGTATGAGTAATCGGTTTATATCCCCAGGCTTCCAGAAGCTCGGCCAGCACATGCGCATGTTCGTTGCCGAAAGCTTTCTCGAAACCATGAACTTTGGCATATAGTTCCTGAAATAAGGGTTCGATCCGCTGCAAATGATTGGAGAAAAAGAAAGCCCGCCGTGAAGCTGCCAACATTTTCCTGACATTGGCGACAGAATTGAGCGCAGGTGTTTTGAGTGCCATGACCAGGTCAAATTGCTTGACCCAGCCCCTGTCCTCCAAGTCGATTTCCTCCCAGGAAGAACGGACGAGATCATAGCTCTGCGTTGTCCAGCCTGCTTCGTTCAGAGTCTTCTCAGCCTTTTCCAGCATCTTGTCGGCGATCTCGACTCCTACTACTTTCTCGGCTCCGGTTTCCAGAGCCAGCAGTAAATAGCGGCCGGTTCCGCAGCCGACATCCAGAAGGCGGATATTCTCAAGTGACATAAACTGTTCCAGGAAGGCGAAGCAGTTTATCTGTTTCTCGTCAGGGAGAGCCGGGAAGCCGGCGGCACGACGATTCCAGCGCTCGCGCAACTCATCCAGATCGCTTTCCTTGGCTTCGACTTTTTTAATTAAATCATCAATATTCATCAGCAGTCCTAAAAAAGTAATTTTTAATAATATTTTATGTTCGAGCTTAGTTTATAATACCTTTTATACTGGAGGAGGCCAATGTGACTGAGCAAATAGTTTCATCAAATCTCGATAGTTGGCGTTCAAGAAATAAAAGCCGCTTGCTGCTCGTGATTGCGACGCTTTACTGGATGGGGCTTTACACATATCCTTCTCTATTCACTCCCTATCTCGAAAATGTAGGAGCTACATTGACTCAGGCCGGTGTAATTCTGGGCGGCTACGGCTTCACTCAGATGTTTTTGCGCTTACCTCTCGGTCTCTGGTCAGATTATCTGCAAAAGAAGAAGATTTTTGTCATCGCGGGGCTTGCTTCCGCGCTAATCAGCGCCTTAGGTTTAATATCCACCCGGGACATTTTCCTGATCTTCATTTTCCGGGCTCTGGCAGGAGTAGCTGCGGCCTTCTGGGTTCAGATTTCAGCTCTCTATATGAACTACAACGCTGATAGAGCCACTGAAGCAGTCAGTCATGTGAGTTTTGTGAACAGTGGGGCCATCATTATATCCACTTTTGTCGGTGGACAGGTTATTGCACATTTCGGATACCAAAGCGGTTTCGGTCTGGGAGCTGTATTTTCAGCTATAGGATTTGCTCTCTGTTTTCTGCTGCCACCGGATAAAGGTGCAGTAAAAGGGGAAGTCCATCCCGACAGTCAGCCCGTTCTGCAAGGACTTAAACTCAGCCTGAGCGATAAGGGCCTTGTCTGGGGCTCAATTTTCGCTGCTATCTCCCAATTTCTGAGCTACTCCAGCGCTCAGGGCTTTGTGCCGCAGTATGCGACCAACCATGGGGCATCTGCTTCCCAGGTAAGTATCATGGTTACTATCAGCACCATTGCCAGAATTATCGCTATCATATTGGTGAGCAGAGTGCTGTTGCGGTATTTCCGAACTAAGCAAATACTTGTAAGTAGTATGTTGCTTAATGCAATATTGCTGCTGCTCTTGCCCTTGGCGAAGAGTTATGCAGCGTTATTGATTATCATGTTCGGCCTGGGTCTTTGTTCTGCTTCTCAGATGACCTATTTTATGGACGCTGCTACAAGTCATATCCCTTCAGAAAGACGGTCTACAGCACTTGGCTTCTATCAGGCCTTTTACGGAATCGGTATGGTAGCAGGTCCGGCTGTAACCGGTGCAGTCGCAGATGTCTCCAGCCTTCCATGGGCCTTTTTCGGAGCAGGCATTGTCGGTCTCTTAGCAGTAGTTCTTATGATCCGGAAGCTGCCGGATCGCACAGCCATAGAAGCTGAATTGACTTAAGCTTCCTATAATCTTAAGACCGATATTCTTGTCATATATTTTTTAATAATCGCAGAAATTCAGTATCCGTATAATCTTTTTTCCGCTTTCAAATAAAAGAGGCCTGACACTTGTCATCGCACTTTCCACACTCATAGGTTCGTTCACAATCGGAAGAATCAGATCAATTCCACTATCATAGACGCGATCAAGATTGAGTTCTGAACTGCCAACCACAGCAAAGACCGGAAGTGACATCTTTTTCGCGC
>JAQWBU010000018.1:9918-19318 GCA_028706195.1 Eubacteriales bacterium | reverse complement strand
AGGCCGCTGTTCATGCTGCCTGCGGTACCGGTCAGAAAGGCGGGTGCCGGCAGACCCAGCATGATGCCCATGCTTACATAGAGCAGGGGAATGGCAAAGACGAGCGACCAGATTAGGCGCTGGCGTAGGTGGCGTTCCTCCTTTTGCATGGGAGACAGACGCTCTTCGTCGGGTGCAGACGCAAGGTCTAAATCTGAGGAGTCGTCCTCGGGGATGGTCTCGTAACCTGCAGCATCCACAGCGGCAGAAATCTTGCTCAGCGAGCTGGCAGCAGGATCGAAACGCACCTTCATCGTGCCGGTCATCAGGTTAACCTCAACCGTCTCTACTCCGGGCAGAGCGCTCACCGCACGCTCCACGTGCGCCTGACAGGAAGCACAGGTCATGCCCCTGACCTCAAAACGTGATTCAATAATATTTTCACTCATTAGTAGATTCTTTCTATTCGTGCAGGACGTGCATAGAATCGTGCCTGTGAAGCCCTAGCCCTGCTTTTGCGGAGCGATAGCGATGCTAAAAGCAGCGGCAGGTTTCATGTCATGAATGTCCAAGAAGACGAGCGAAGCGAGTCTGATTGGCAACATTCTACGGCGGCACCAAACCATTCGCACAGCCACTACGACTTAAACAATTTTCTTGCCACCCCCTCGGGGGAGGGGGTATATATACAATATATCACATCTGTCAAGCTTGCCACTGTATCTTTCTTTGCAATCAATGCTTGGTATATGATTGGCTTGCAGGTCTATCTTTTGTAATAATAGGTTGACAGACAGTTATGGAGCGTATTAAATGACAAAAAAACAAGCAGTTAGTGCTGAAGATTATAAAAATGAAACTTCCGTACAGAACGGCCAGCCCGCCCAAAGCGGCCAGCCCAAAGGCAGGAGCGGAAAGGCCGGCAACTGGATCCTACGCCTCATAAAAGGCTTGCTGATCGGCATCGGCGCCATTATGCCCGGACTCAGCGGCGGCGTCCTCATGGTAATCTTCGGCATCTACGACCGCCTCATTTATTTCCTCAGCCACCTGCGCGACAGATTCTTGCGCCAATTGGCATTTTTTATCCCGGTCGGCATCGGCGGTGTCATCGGCCTCGTACTATTCAGCGCCTTTGTCACCGAAGCCTTTGCCAGCAGCTATGTCGCTGTCTTTATCTCCCTCTTCATCGGTTTTGTAATCGGGACCCTGCCTTCGCTCTGGCGCACAGCAGGTGCGAAGGGCAGAAGCGCCAAAGGCTGGAGCGCTTTCCTCATCTCAGCTGTTCTCATCTTCATCTTTATGATGCTGGGACAGGAGCAACTGACACAAGTAACACCCGGCACCATAATCTGGATCATCAGCGGCGCCTTTGTCGGTCTGGGTTTTGTCGTGCCCGGACTTGCGACATCAAACTTCCTCATGTACTTCGGCCTCTACGAACAAATGGCAGCCGGCATCAAAGAATTCGATTTCAGCATCATCATTCCGCTTTTCGTTGGGCTCGTCGCCTGCGTACTTCTGACGGCAAAACTCGTCAACTGGCTGTTCAATCACTATCATGAAGTCATGTACCATATCATTTTCGGACTAGTCGTCGGTTCATCCGTCGCCGTGGTCCCCAGCCTGATCGCCCCATCCTTCACAGCGACAGCACTTGCGACCATCGGCCTCCGGTTCTGGCAGCTGCTTATCCTCGCTATCGGAGCCCTGCTCGTCGGTGCCGCCCTTTCCATTCTCTTCAGTAAATTGGAGGACCGCTACCCGGCCGACACGATGGCGGCCTTGACCGAGAAAGAGCAGAAAGAATAGACGCCGCCTGTTGCAAATTTGACGCAGGTCAATGTCAGCCCCTTGCCTTCTTGTTAAGATTCATTTATAGAAAAAAAGAGCTGCGGACCGCGCAGCGCAGGAGGAATATTTATGGCAAACACAGTAAAAGTTACACTAGATGAGATAGCCCCATACGTCCCCGTCGTGGACCGCGTACATGGACCAACACATCCCGAATTTCATGAGGTGCGCAGCATTTTTGATAAACTTGTCGAAAAAACTGACGCCGCGGGTGAGGGCTGCCCTGAATTAAGCGACGAGTTCGCCCAGCTGCGTAAAGTTACCAATAACTACGAAATCCCCGGTGATGTCTGCGAAACATTTGAAGAAGTCTACCAGACACTGGAAAGACTAGACAAGACATACTCCGGCTGCCCCTCCAGAGGCTAGGCGTTGCATAGAAGTGTGCCTGGCACCCAAATATGCACGCTGCATAATAGTGTGCCTGGCACCCAACCATGCAGCCCAACCACACCTGAAAGGTCCACATGTGCGGGAGATACTTATTTGATGACGATAGCGATCTGGCTCAGGTCCAGCTGATCCAGAACTACATTGAGCAGCGTTTCGGCGCCGAACGAGCCGCCCAACTGAAGCGAGGCGAGATTTTCCCCACCGACGAAGTACCGATTGTCCTGACCGCTGAGGCGGATCCCTTCAGACAGCCCGAGGAGGAGGAGCCTCCTCAAAATAAACTCGTCGGCGATTCGCACTTGATCGCGCTTCCCATGTTCTGGGGTTTTCCCGGCTTCAAAGGCAGCCGGGTCCTGATCAACGCCAGGCAGGAAACAGTCGCCGAGAAGCCGATTTTCTGTGAGGCCTTTGCCGAGCGCCGCTGTGTAGTTCCGACAACAGGATTTATCGAATGGAGTCACGACGAAAAGGGGAGAGCGCTAAAGAAGTTCCGCTTCAACACCCCCGAAACGCCGCTGCTCTTTTTAGCAGGGATCTACACTTTCGTCGGTCAGGAACTGCGCTTCGTAATTCTGACCACCGGCGCCAACCCCAGCATGGCACCAATTCACAATCGTCAGCCCGTAATCATTCCGAGCGGGATGATTCGACCCTGGATTAACGATCCGGCAGCAGCCGATGAACTCAGGCAAAGTCCCGGTCCCGAAATGATTAAAACTCCGATTGAATGATGGGGCCATCCTGATATCCGCGCAAACTGCTCCGATTTTTTTTGACTAATCCGGAATCAGATTCCGAAAAAGTCGAAATTTCAACGAAAAACTATTGACTCTCACCAAAAGTCCGACTAATATGGAATTGAATTCCAGAAAAGTCGGACTTTTTATTCACGAAAGAGGTAAGGAGGGAGAGGGAATATGTATATTGAACGTCACATAAGCCAAACACTTGAAGACCTGCGGCAGCAATTTCCTGCTGTCTTAGTGACAGGGGCTCGTCAGGTGGGTAAATCCACTCTCCTGAAACACATTGCCGGCGAAGATTATTCTTACATCACTTTCGATAATCCCATGATTATTGAGCAGGTAAAAGCTGATCCGCGTTTATTCCTTCTTGATCACCCTGGCAAGCTTATTTTGGATGAAATTCAGCTGGCACCGGAATTGTTCCCTTATCTTAAGATGGAAATAGACAGGATCGGCGAGCCCGGGATGTACCTCTTATCTGGATCGCAGGCTTTTCACCTCATGGAAAATGTGAGTGAAACCTTAGCTGGTCGGATTGCGATTTTGAATTTAGCCGGGCTAAGTCAGCGTGAGCTGGGTAATGCGCCATATCAAGGTCCCTTCATTCCATCACATGAAAAAATAGTTGAGCGATCAAAACTTGACATCTCTAACGCAAAAATATGGGAATTCATTTGTCAGGGTTCATATCCACAATTACACTCTCGGGATACCTCGCACGACGTCTGGTACTCCTCATACTCTGCCACTTATGTTGAGCGCGATGTGAGACAAATGATCAACATCGAAGATAGCGGCGTTTTCATGCGGTTTTTAAGCTCAGTCGCCGCGCGCAGCGGAGAACTGCTGAACCTCTCCGCTATTGCGAAAGATATCGGGAAGGACTCAAAGACTGTTGCTAGCTGGTTCAATATCCTCGAAGCGTCCGGTGTTATTTATGTGCTGCGACCCTGGTACAACAATCATCTAAATAGGGCACTAAAAACGGCAAAAATATATTTCATGGACACCGGCTTGCTGGCCTGGCTCACGCGCTGGCCTTCAGCAGACACAATCCGAACAGGAGCGCAAGCGGGCCAATTCTTCGAAACCTACATCATCAGCGAAATCGTGAAATCATTTTTTAATGCGGGCATAATTAGACCGGATTTATACTTTTATCGTGATAAAGACAAACGTGAAATCGACCTCATTATTCAGGACGCTCGCACCCTATATCCCGTGGAAATAAATATGACCGCTGCCCCAACAACGAAAATGGCAAAAAACTTCAGACTCATTCCTGAGCTGGCAAAAGCGGACAATCTTCAAGTCGGCACTGGAACTATTCTGTGCCAATACCCCGACCCCATGCACTTGAGCGACACCCTGCTTTCATTACCCGTCCAATACCTCTAAGCCCTCGGTCTCCGTTACGTCAAAACAGCGCAGATGGTATATAATTCCTCTGGTGCATCATTTTCGATGCGAAACTTATTTTCCCGGAGGAAAAAATGGAGCATCAAATTGTTTTGCCCGATTTGCATTTTATGATTGTACGTGACGACCACACAGAATCCGTCGAGTATTTCGGCAGCAATCAGGAATGGTTCCCTGATGCCTGGCAAAGGATGGCCGGTTGCGCGCCGTCAGTCACAGCAAATATATTTTTATATCATTATCAAAAAGAAGAAGCTGAGCAGTATTGCTCCAAAAAAGATCTGCTGGCTTTGATGGAAGAAACCTGGAACTACGTTACCCCCGGCGAGGGCGGCCTGCCCAGCACCACGAAGTTCGCCGAGAAAGTCAAAGATTTCGGCCTCTCGCACAATCTGGAACTGGACAGTAAAATCCTCAAAATCCCGGAGGATAAAGCTCTCCGCCCTGCGCTGGATGAAATGATCGATTTTATCGTAGCAGCCCTGGAGCAAGAAACACCTGTAGCCTTTCTCAACCTATGCAATGGCGAGGTCGAAACGCTCGACAAGTGGCATTGGGTCACCATCACCGGCCTGAAATATGACAAAGAAGCGGCTACAGCTACAGCGATGATCAGCGATGAAGCCGTATCAAAAGAAATCGACATGGCCTTGTGGCTGTCAAGTACCACCATTGGCGGAGGCTTCGTCTACTTTTTACTTGATGAAAAACTGATGCAGTCAAGAGTTCAGTCTTCTACCGAAAGGGAAATCTAATTGATGTGGCCTGCATAATTTAGTGCCAGGCACGATTTGATGCACGACACGCATCACTTACTGTCTAAGGAGGCGCACAATGCCGGAACAAAGTGAAAAAGATCGTTTGATCGAACAGCTAAGTTTTGCCTGGGACTATATGTTCTGGAATTACATGAATGATCTCAGCGATGCAGAATATTTATGGGAGCCGGTAAACAACTGTTGGAGCATCAGGGAAGGGGACGATGGAACGGTCGCGCTGGACTGGGATGATGAAGAGCGCGAGCACGACCCTGTCACCACCATAGCCTGGCTGATCAACCACATGACTTCCTTCTTCACCGACCGCTATTTGAAACACTTTGAGAATAGAGCACTTGCTCCTAAGGATCTTTCCTTTCCACTGACGGCCGCAGAAGGATTGGCTAATTTGGAAAAAGCTTACGGGCGCTGGCTTGCTGCTTTGCAGTCTGCAAGCGATGAACGTTACCTGAAAGCTTGTGGCGAAGCGGAACCATACTACCCGGAAGAACCCTTCGCTTCACTGGTTCTCCACATCAACCGCGAATTCATCTACCACGCAGCCGAGTGCAACCTGCTGAGAGACCTCTATAACAACGGTTTAGGCAATTCTAAGATTCATAACAGCTGAAACGGTGCGCCAGGTAGATACTGCATAACGTAATAACATCATCACTTCGGTGAATAATTCGGTGCCAGGCACCAAATTATTCATTACGCATCACTTACTATCTGCTGATATAATGACCGTGACTTAAAACTCAGGAGCGTGTGAATATGGCCAGAGCCAGTATACTGATTGTCCTTTTTTATCTGATGCATTACAGCGGCAGGCAATTACTGCTTGATTACGGAGTAGTATCCTCGCCCTGGGCGTCTTTCATTGTTTACGCTGCTTTATTTGTAGTAAGCCTCATCGTTTACGGCAAACATCTGCTTACGGAGTGGACACGCTTCAGAAAAAGAAAAAAGAAGATATGGAATTTCTTCCTGGAGGTTTTCCTGTTTTCTCTGCTAAGCATCGCAATTACTGTCGCACTATATTTCACGATCAGCGGAATTTTCAGCATCAGCATCCTGCCCGGCGGACAAAGCGCTGTCAGGCAGGTTGTCAGCAACTTACCCACCATTCCGGGAATATTATTGCTGGCTGTTTCCGCTCCCTTTGTACTGGAACTTACTTTCCGCGAATCGATCATCGGCGTCAGCGAACGTTCGCGCAAATTCCGTCTTTTTCTGACGAGCCTTATTTCTGTAGTGGCGTTTGTTTTCATTCAAATTTCCCGTCCACGGGAATTTTGGTTTTACTTACCACTGGCGGTGATACTGACGGCATTTTATCGCCGCTATGACCGCAATGTCTGGGCCTCAGCAACTCTGTATGCATTTATAAATGTCATCAGTTATCTGCTGATTCGTTTTGTACCCGCATTCAGCTCCTTCTAAGTAGCAATGAAGTAAAGCAATTTCAAACAAAAAAGGCTCCAGCCGGAGCCTTTTTTAGATGTTGTAAGCTGTTGTCGTGCATAGCTTCGTGCCTGGCACCGAACCATGCACCGCATTCGCCCCCACGCACCGCACACCATCCCCACACTAACTATTGATAAAGTTGCCGCCGTTCACATGGATAGTCTGACCCGTCATAAAGCTTGAAGCACGTTCCCAGGCCAGGAAGATATACGCCTCAGCCAGCTCCAGAGGCTGACCTGCGCGTCCCATCGCAGTATTCTGGCCAAAATCGGCCACGCGCTCCATATCGTAAGTAGAAACGATCAGCGGAGTCCACACCGGACCCGGTGCCACCTGATTAACCCGGATTCCCTGATCCGCCAAATTCAGCGCCAGCGAACGGGTGAAAGATGTGATCGCACCCTTGGTCGCTGAATAATCTATCAGACCCGCACTCCCGCGATAAGCCGTGACGGAAGAGGTATTGATAATACTGCTGCCGGGTTTCAAATACGGCAGCGCTGCCTTAACCAGATAAAACATGCTGAAGATATTCGTTCTGAAAGTCCTCTCCAGCTGCTCATCGCTGATCTCCAGAATACTGTCCTGAGGATGTTGCTCGCCGGCATTATTGACCAAAATATCCAGTTGCCCGAAACGCTCAATCACAGCCTCGACCAATTCGCGCGCGAACGCAGGATCACCGACATCACCATCCAGGGAATCAGCTTCACCGCCCAAGCGATCAATGTCAAACATCGTTTGCACCGCATCCTCACACTCTTCCTTATGCGCAATGAAAACCTTCGCGCCTTCTTTGGCGTATGCAACCGCGACTGCCCGGCCGATCCCGCTGTCACCGCCCGTAATCAGAGCAACCTTGCCCTCCAAGCGGCCCAAACCGGCTAAGTCGTCATTATAGATAGGTTTTGTCTCCATTTCATGCTCGCGGCCCGGGCGACGATCTCATTATTACAATGGAAAAAATCCTGCCCGCAACACCGGATCTACCGGCCACAGGGGAGCATAGGAACTCCACGCTTGGCCTGATCACACTTTTGATGGGTGGGGCCGTTGTTTTACGTGCTATCCAAAGAAGAAAAAGAATTAATTAAACCGACTACACTGAGAAATCAGTAAGATTCCTAAACGTGATGGGAAAGGCGCTTCGCAAGAGGCGCTTTTCCTACGTTAGAAGCTGAAAACTACAGCCCAATAATGTGCGCCGCTCGGTGTTATGTAATGTCCCACACCGACGAAGTTGTAAGCGGCATAGAGCTGATTAGTATCGTGACCCGGTGAATTCTGGAAAGCCGTCAGAGCAGTGGACGCGTAATTATATCTGTCTGCGCCTGCACCCATGAAAATATTTTCACCGTAGTTGCCATACTTCGAAATACCGGCATGGCTGAAATCGTTAACGATTTCGACAGCACGTTTTTCGGCAATGCCCGTCAGTTGGCCACTCCTTTGCAGCGCGCCGACACCATTGGCAGCGCGATACTGGTTAAGCAAGGCGATGAATTCGTCACAGCTGGCCCGGTTGAAAGATCCGGATACCTGTGGCGTCGGAGCTTTTGTGGGAGCCGGGGTCGGAGCTGCAGTTGTTTTAGGAGCCTGTGTGGTAGTTGGAGCCTGCGTTGTTTTCGGAGCAGCAGTAGTTCTCGGAGGAACAGTCGTTCTAGGAGCCTCAGTAACGCGGGGAGCTGTCGTCACCGCCGGTGCCAAAACTCGCGCTTTCGTCTGTTGTGGAGCTTTCGAGCTTGTCGGAGCCTCTGTTGTGCTCGCAGTCGTTGTCCTTGCCGCAGTAGTCGGATCCGTGTTCACGGATCTTCTTCCACTGGGGGCAGGGCGCCTAGTGGGCTCGGTCTCGGACTCGGGCTCGGGATTATCTTCCTCCGGCAAATCATGGTCCGAAAACTCCATGCCCCGACCCTGATCGTTCAGTGGCAGACGCATCAGTTCGTTCTCGTCAGCAGCATCAGCACGATTGGAATCATCCGACAATTCAAGAGCTGCAGATTCAGTATCATTTGATAAATTCTGTTCTGCCATTGCGCTTGTGGATAAAGCAGTTACAGATAAGAGAAGTAAGGCTGCAGCTGACAGGGCGATCACAGCTGAGAATAACCTTCTTTTATTTCTACTAGACCATAGTTTCATATTTTCTCCGAAATGATCCAGTGAAAATAATTTCTATAATCGCTATGATCATCAATATTGTTTTGATATCGGTTGATTGAAATTTTTTTGCAAGTATTTTTCAATTAGAACAATTTAACTGCAGTATAATTTCATCAACTTGAAATTATTCTAGCAATAATTTTTTATCTTGGCAATTATAAAACTTGATTGTTCTTGATATCTTTACCCGCTTTTTACGGAATTTGCGATAATCAGGCCGAATTAATCGCAAAATAAACTTATAGCTTTTTTTTGTGAGAAATAAGGCGGAAATTGACTAGTCAGGGTGCTAGAATAGGCTTGCTAATAGTAGGAGGCGGGTGACTGAAGTGGCAGCTGAAAACAAGGCATCAGGCTTGAGGGGCTTTTTCACGCTTTACATGTGTCCGGTGCTGCGTCGCATCACGACAGCCGGTTTCATCGCCTGGTGTCTGGCGCAGTCGGTCTTCATTTTTACGCTTCCGCTCCTGGATGCTCTGGGGGGGTACCGGGAGATCACTCAGGGAATGCAGCTGCGTTTCCTTCTTATCTTCGTCCTCACATTTGTCCTGCTCGTATTTGCGTTTTTCCGGTTGGAAAAACGTACAGAGCCGGACTACGGTCTGCTCTCGCTACTGG
>JAQWBU010000018.1:0-9908 GCA_028706195.1 Eubacteriales bacterium | reverse complement strand
GGCCTCGCAGTGTTTCCTGACCGCGCTGGCCCTGCGCAGCCCGTTCATCTCACTTTCTTTGGGGCTTTTGCTTATGGAAGCAGCCCTCTTCGTGCTGCTCAGACGCCGGCGGGCAAGCCGGCGTGATCCTCGCACTGCGGCAGAGTGGAAAAGGATTTCTTTGCAGATTTCGCTCGTTTTGCTGGCGCTGGCTGGCGGCAAATTGCTCTATAATCTGGCCTTTGCGCGTAAAGATCTGAGGGAAGACGAGCGCTTTCGCTATTACAGCAGAGATCATGTGAGGATGAATATCAACCTAAACGAGTTTATCCTCACTATTATCATCCTGATATTCCTGCTGGCGGCGATCTTTTTAATCAGAGAATTTGTCAAAAACTCCTTGTCCGACCGCGCCAAACTGAGCATGGAGAAAAATCGCGGTAAGATAATCTTCGGCGGCCTTATGGTCAGCGTGCTGCTGCTCTGGCTCTTTCTGAGCGAAATCCTTATTGGGCGCGTGCTGCAGCTGCAGACACCGACCTTCGACATGGGTATTTTCACGCAGATGTACCACGGCATGCTACGCACGGGTTCTCCGCTCACAACTGTGGAGCGAGACCAGCTGATGAGTCACTTCGGCGTGCATTTTTCGCCTATCCTGTATCTGCTCCTGCCGGTCTTTTATCTCTTCTCTTCACAGATGACGCTGCAGGTCTTGCAGCTTTTGATAGTGTTTTCGTCTTTCATTCCGCTGTTTCGGATTCTCGGCAAGCTGAAGCTGCCGAAGTCCTGGTCCCTCCTCGCTCTCTTGCTGCTGATGGCGTCGCCGCAGCTTTTGGGCAGTAATTTGTACGACTTCCACGAAAACTGTTTTCTGGCGCCGCTTCTGCTCTGGCTTGTGGATGCGCTTTTGGGCAAAAAGAAGCTGCAGCTGGTGATCTTCACGCTCTTGACGCTGATGGTGAAAGAGGATGCGGCTGTTTATGTGGTTTCGATTGGCTTGTGGGCGCTCTTTGCTCTGCCGCGGAGGCGGGAAGAGCCGGAGAGTGGGAGGGAGTTCAGCCGCAAGTTTCTGCTTCTGCTCCTGATCATTTTGCCGATTGTATATTTCGTATTTGCAGTCCAGATGATCCGGCTGTCGGGCGGAGAGCCCATGCTGAGCCGTTTTGCGAACTTGAATGCCTTTCCGGATCTGGGTTTAGGCGGGATTTTCCTGAGTTTCTTGCTGCATCCGGCTCCGGTGATTGTGCAGACTCTGGCGCCGGTCAAGATGTTTTATCTGGTGGTGGTTTTGGCTTGCCTGGGCTTTCTGCCGCTTCTGCAGAAAAAGGCGGCGCATTATTTCCTCTTCTTGCCGCTTTTGACGATTAATCTTCTGAGCAACTGGGTGCATCAGCATCAATTCCGTTTTCAGTACGGCTATGGCACGGTCGCGCTTTTGATCTTCGCCCTGTTGGTCTTTTTGTACGATCTGCAGGCTGAGAAGCGGCCGGTGGCCATGCCGTGGGCCGGTCCGGGGGGCGGGGATAGAATAAAAATAGTGCTGAGCGTGGCGCTCTTGTTTTCGATTATATTTAGCGGCGTTTATCTTCTGATTCCGCATATGCAGCCGCGTGAAGCTGCGCTGGCTGAGGTGCGCGAAGCGAAGGAGATTCAGCTTGTGCTGGAAGAAATACCGCGCGACAGGAAGATTCTGGCTTCGTCCCGTTTCGTGCCGGAGCTGGCGGATATTACAGATCTCTATGTCGTTGAGTACCATAACGAGCAGGAAGCCGATCAGGAGATCGACTATGTGGTCTTTGATCAGACGAAGCGGGACAGTACCGGCCTGAACCTTATGAAAAAATACGAGCTCAAGGGCTACCGTGTGAGTGAGCTTTCGGGCAGTAAAGTGCTGGTGCTGCAGGCTCCCTAGGCGAAGGAGCCTGCAGACGTAGCGACTGTCTTTTAATAGCCGAAGACTACTACCCAATAATGCGCGTCTGCAGAAGTGATGTAATGCCCCACGCCGACATTTTTGTAGCCGCTGTTGAGCAAATTATCATTATGCGCAGGTGATTTCTTGAAGCTGTCCAGAACCGTGGCCGCCCAATTGTACTTATCCAGGCCTGAACCGACGAAGATGTTTTCACCGTAACTGCCGTATTTATAGATGCCGGCATGGCTGAAGTCTGTGACGATTTCAACGGAGCGGCACTCCGAGATATAGGTCAGATTTGGGCACTTATTCAGGGCTGCTACGGCGCTTGCTGCCCGATACTGATTAAGTAAGGCGACGAAATCGTCAGTGCTGCTGCGGTTGTAGCTTCCTGTCTGCACGGGAGCCGGAGCCTGGGTCGTAGGTGCAGGCGTAGACACCGGCGTAGTTGTTGGCTTCGTCGTTACCGGGATAGTGCTAGCAGGTAGAGGAGCGTGAGTGGACGCGGGAGCGGAAGTTGGAACGCTGCTTGCAACTTGCGGTTTCAGCTGTGTTTTCGTTGACGGACTTGTTGTGCCCGGCAGTGAAGACTTAGTCGGAAGGGTAGAAGATACAGGACTGGTCTTTACCCTTGTCGGATCGCTGTAGACAGATCTTTTTCCGCTGGGGGCAGTATGCTTTCTTGGCTCAGAGTTTGAAGTTTCTTCAGGCTTTTCGTCGCTAACAGGCACGTCCGGATTTTGGTCCCGCTTCTGCTCGGCAGGCAAGAGACGCAACGCCTGCGTTGTCTGAGGGGCGGTTGTCTGATCTGCTACCGCGGGTGAGGATAGGGCGGTGAAAAGTATAAATATTAAGCTTGCGGATGAAAGGGCGATGGCTGCGAGCCATAGAGTTCTCTTGATCTCTCTGGGGCCTCTCTTCATAAATTCTCCTAGCATTTTTACAAAACTATTATTACTGGGATTTCCGGCACTGTGTGAATACTTATGGATATATAAATGAAAGAATGAATAATTGCCAGCAACGAAATAATGCCTATAATTATTTATCCCGTAGGTCAATTATAAAGTCTTATTGTTGCAAGTACTTTGCGAACTCATGTAGATTGTGAGATATTTTGCGCAGAAAAGCCTCAGCACGGCGGCGTCAGGGGGGGCCTTGGATGAAGTTTTGTGATGGCCTCAAAGTTTCGTTTTCGGACCGTCCGGATATTTGCGTCGTAGGTTACCTAAGCCTTGAATATCAAGCGCTTTGAGTGCTTTATAGTATAATTAAGGAGCAGGTTATCCATCCCAATATAGTGCGTTTACGCCTGGTTTTTATAAAAAGGAGAAGTACTATGAGAAAGAGAGATGGACTGAGTGGACTGGCTATGGTCTTTGGTATAGCTGCGGCAGCCTTGCAGATATACTATTGGCTCACGGTGGGTGCGGTCTCTGACCCCACCGGACTGGGAGCGTTGCTGGGCATAGAGTTTTCCTTGCTGACAATGGTGGAAGCTTCCATAATCAGTTTGCTGGTCGCAGTAGTTTTAAACATTATTGGATTCTTCGGCAATAGCCGGGGACTGACGATTATTTCGTTCCTCTTTTATCTGTTAGCATTGATTTTGATGCCTTTCTGGGGGTTCATGGGCATACCGTCACTGATTCTGCAGTTCGTTGCGATCTTTTCAATGCGAAGTACATTAGTAGAGCGCAGGTAAGCCGTAGAAAAATATGGTGAATGGTTTGGTGCCAGGCACACTTTTATGCAGCTGCATGGATTTGTGCCTGGCACCGTCTTATGCACAGTATCAGATGGGCTTAGTGGCTTCGATGGAGTAGGACGCTATGTAATCCTCGACGTTTGCTCCTATCTGCCAACTGGATATTATTTCCTTGCCCTGATCGAGGGGCGCCAGTCTGATGTCAGTGAAACCGGCAGTCTCAAGCATTTTTTCCAGAGTTGAGGCTGTTTCTGCGCCGACGTAGCAGGCGGACAGCTTGTCCAGATCACTTTTGACTTCGGCAGGAAGTTCAGTTGTAGCTACCACATCGGAAATGGCGAGGCGGCCGCGGGGTTTCAGGACGCGGAAGGCTTCGTTGAAAACCTGATGTTTGTTGAGGGACATATTGATGACGCAGTTTGAAATGATGACATCTACAGACTCGTCGTCCACCGGAAGAGCCTCAATATCGCCCAGGCGGAAATCGACATTGCTGTAGCCGCCGCTTTCCGCGTTTCTGCGGGCTTTCTCAACCATCTCTTCTGTCATGTCGACGCCGATGACGCGTCCGCTTTCGCCTACCTTGCGGCTGGCGAGGAAGGCGTCGAAACCGCCGCCGCTGCCGAGGTCGAGTACTACTTCGCCCTCTTCCATCTCGCTGATTGCAAGCGGGTTGCCGCAGCCAAGTCCCATGTTGGCGCCGTCGGGTACGCTGGCGATATCCTCAGGGGAATAGCCGAGCAGCTCTGATAGTCCTCCCTGATCGGGTAAGATGCCGGAGCCACAGCAAGAGCCGGAGCTTGAACTGGAACCTGAAGTGCAGCAGCAGGAAGCTCCGGAGCAGCAGCTGCTTTCGTTATTGGCACGTGCAATGGCAGAGTAATCCCTGCGAATAGTTTCTTTTATCTTGGAGTTTTCTTTGTCCATAAATACCTTTCTTTGACATCGGGTATCTGTCTACTTTGAGTTTTGTTCATGCATAATTCGGTGCCAGGCACAGAACCATTCACAGCGCGCTGCATAATTTGGTGCCAGGCACAGATCCATGCACCCACCCAGCTAGCAGCAGGTCAGCTGGCCCATCTTTTCGCTGATGGCTGCGAGGTCGAAGCTGTCGTCCGGTATCTGGGCCAGAGCTGCTTTGACTATGCCGTAATACTTGCCTTCCTCCGCCAGGGAGTAGAAGACCCATTGCTTACGGGGGTCTTCCGCGACGATGCCCATGTCTTTTAATCTTTTCAGATGTTGGCTGATAGCCGGCTGCGAAATATCGAAAATCTCTGCAAAGACGCAGACGCAGCATTCGCCGGCTTCCAGAATTTTCAGAATTGACAGGCGGGTCTTATCGCCGAGCACCTTATAAACATCAGCATATTCAGCGATGTCGAAGTTCATTTTCTGCAAGATTATTCTCACCTCCCCGCTACACATAAGTGAATGCTTATACAATAACGAATTCAAAGCAATTACGCAATAGAAAATTAAGGAAATTCATCATTTGTCACTAGGAGAACGCACAGTCTTGTTTTAGAATTTAAGCAGAGAAGAAGAGCGGAGTGCAAAGCGCATTTGCTCTGATGGGGGACCTTATGGACTGCTGTGAATTGCGAAAAGTTGATGAGGCGATGTTGCCTGAGATCGAACTAATGCGGGAGGAATATCTTGCTGCCGACAGCGAAATCGCCGGAGCCGGTCCCTTGCAGCGCCTGCCGGACATAGAAGAATGGTGGGAGTTTACGAAAAAACTCGAGGATCCCGCTACTGTGCCGGAAAACTGGGTAGTGAGCGAGCAGTATGTCTACGTGAGAACAGCCGATCAGAAGATCCTGGGGACGATTCAGTTTCGCCACTACTTTAATGATTTTCTGGAAATCTACGGCGGGCACATCGGCTATTCAGTCAGACCCGACGAAAGGCGCAAGGGCTACGCCACCAGGATGCTGGCCGCCTGCCTCGAGCGATGCCGTGACTTTGGACTCGAGCGCGTCCTCATCACCTGCAATCGCAATAATGAGGCCAGCCGGCGCACGATTTTGGCCAACGGCGGCGTTTATGACAAGGATGTCTACTATGCCCCGGAGGACATTTACCTGGAACGCTACTGGATATATCTGTAGAAGAAGCCACAGCGCTATATCTCCTGATCGAAGATAACAATTATTATGTAACATTGATAATTACCTGATAATGCTTTTGTTGTATTCTTAAGTTAAATAAATTATGACTTAGAATTTAATATTCAGGTCACGCTTTTCACCCGGGTCACAGCAGACCAGGCTCTGATCGGCGGATGTAAGAGGAGGTATCACTTATGAATGATCCCAATCAAAATGCTTCGCAGCCTGAAGCACAACAACCTCAGCAAGGACCTCAACAAGAACCTCAACAACAAGCTCAACATCAGCAGCCAGCCGGGCAGCCGCAGAGAGATCCCTACGCACAGGCTCCCTACCCGGGGCAGCAGGGCCAATATCAGCAGCCGCCTCAGTACAAAGGCCCTTATCCGCCGCCGGGAGCGCAGCCGCCATATCCACCGCAGGGAGGTCCGCCGCCTTATCCGCCGCAGCCGCCGCTTAATAACAGCGGCAAGGCGGTAGCGGCTCTGATTCTCGGTATTATCTCCGTGATCCTGACCTTTTTCGCCTTCACTGTGGTACTCGGCATTCTCGGGTTTTTGCTGGGAGCTGTGGCAGTGGTTCTGGGCGCAATGGCGCGCAAGGAGATTCAGCAAAGTTACGGAAAACTTGGCGGTATGTCGATGGCTACGGCCGGGCTGGTCCTGGGCATCATCGGCCTGATTATCAACCTGCTCATCGTCGTTGCCTGTGTAGCCTGTGTTGGCGTTATGCGGCAGGAAGGCTGGCATTACAACTGGAACTGGAACATGTTTGACTAAAAACCTGAGCGATGTCTGTGTGTTTGTTCCTTGCTTATATTAAGCCCTTTGTATCCGTAGGTCGGCTCACTTTGCCGACCTACGGCCTTATGCTGGCACTGGCTTTCCTTCTTGCCGGCCTGGTGTTTTATCTGTTAGCGCCCCGGGCCGGCCTGCCGCGGCTGGATGCTTTCAATATTCTGGCTTTGGTTTTGGTCGGAGGGCTGGTCGGAGCTAAACTACTCTATCTTCTCACTCTGATTCCTTACTGGCGCGAGCTGGCAGCCGGCGGCTGGCGGGCTTTGCTCGAGCAGGTCGCCGGTGGCGGCATGGTCTTTTATGGCGGGCTTTTGGGCGGGGTCCTGATGCTGGTCGGCTATCTGAAGAAGTATAAATTGCCCTTTCTGCCCAGTCTGGATATTGCCGCTGTGGCTGTGCCTGTGGGGCAGGCGATCGGACGCGTGGGCTGTTTCAGCGTGGGCTGCTGCTATGGTGTACCCTCAAAGCACGGACTTTTGCTGCCGCATTCGCTGATTGCGCCGCGTGACGTGCCGCTGGTGCCGACACAGCTGATCGAGACCGTTTTCTGTCTTGTCCTTGCAGCCCTGCTCTATCTGCTCCTGAGGCGAGGTCCGCGAGCTGGTGTGGTCACAAGTATTTATCTCGTTGCCTATAGCGTCTTTCGCTTTGTGATTGAATTCTGGCGCGGAGATGTAGTGCGCGGCTTCATCGGGCCGCTGTCGCTTTCGCAGTGGATCAGCATCATAATCGTTTTGCTGGTACTGGGCTATCAGCTGCTGTCAAGACGGCAGGTGCGTGCATAAGTCGGTGCCATAAGTCGGTGCCAGGCACACTTCTATGCACCCCCTAAACGAGAAAGACCCAACTTTTTGTAGCAGGGTCTTTCTCATTAAGAGGAGCAAATAAGAGAATTTATTTATTGTTAGCTAGGGGGTCTTAGCGGATATTGTAGTATTGGTCTTTCCATGTATCGTCGTCACCATCAACTTCCCACTTATAAAAATTACCGCCGAAGGCTTCTATCTCAAACTGGTATTTATAACCCTGACTAAAGGCTTCTCCTTTATACAGGGGCTGCACTTCATCCCAATCGAATTCAATTTTCTGCACGAAGGTCTCATCCACTCCGGATCTTTCAATGACAAGAAAGGCAGCTTTGTCCATGGAGATCATGGAACCTAGCTGGTCAGCAAAGTCATACCAGCTATCGTCGTCATAATCAACGTCCCATTTCATAAACTTGCCGCTTGTGGCACTTAACTCGAAGACTACAAGTTCGTTTTCTTTGAGTGCTTCGCCCTTATAGAGCGGATCCTTATCATCGTAGTTGTATTCGATTTTCTGGATAATGGAGGGACTGCCAAAGCGATCTAAAACCATTTTGCGAGCGTCTGCGGCGAAGAGCAAAAGAGTGCCGCCGCCGGGAGTCGCTGTAGTCACGCCGTCAGGATTTGTGGTCGGCATAGAAGTTTCGCCGGTGCTTGCGCTGGTCGTGGCTTCCATTGTTGTCGGAGCTGCCGTTGTCTCAGGCAGACTCGTTTCCGGAGCTGCCGTGGTCAGAGGATCAGTTAGGGAGGGTTCGCCCGGACGCTCACACGCGATAAGAGAGGTCAGACTTAGAACGAGCAGGAGAGCTAATATATTTACTATTCGTTTCGTTTTTTCATGGGGCGTATCTCACTTTCTAAGTAATGTCTTTGTTTGCTTTTGCATTAAGTATAGACAAGGCAGGAGAGTGAGGTGGTGCCCTAGCTTACAAGCTGCATACTTCGGTGCCAGGCACAAAACCATTCATCCTGCATAATCCTATGCCGCCGTAGAATGCTTCCAATCAGACTTCGCTCCGCTCGTCTTCTTGGGCATTCATGACATGAGACCTGCCACTGCTTTCTGCGTCGCTATCGCTCCTTAAAAGCTGGGCTAGGGCTTCACTGGCACCAAACCATTCACGGTACCAAACCATGCAGCACCCACCCTCCAAAACATACCAGACCCGCAGGATATGACACAAAGTCAAACTATCCTTTCCTCTATACTGAAGTCGACTATCAATAGTTACAGATCAAGCTAAAAGGAGGACGGATAGATGATTATCTCTTTAGCAGCAAGTATGAGTCTGGACAACGACCTCGAAGCCAATCTCACAAGCATGGAGAAAATGCTGGCGAAAGCAAAAGCCGATTCGAGCGAGCTCGTCTTATTTGGTGAAGCTTTTCTGCAGGGCTTTGATGCGCTGACGTTCAATTATGACTACGACATCAACAATGTTGCACTAGGCCTGCACAGCCCCGAAATCACAAAAATCAGACATTTAGCCCGTAAATACGATATCGGCATCGGTTTCGGCTTTTTCGAAAACGATCACAGCGGCATCTTCGACAGCTACCTGATCGTAAATGCCGCGGGCGAAACCGTGGCCAAGTATCAGCGGATCTCCGCCGGAGGCTGGATCCCCGAAGCCAACGCTGAATACCGCATGGGCAGGGAGTTTCCTGTCTTCACCTTCGGAGGCAAGCGCTTCACGATCATGGTCTGCGGGGATTTCTGGACGGACGACCTTCTCTGCAAAATAGTAGAGCTCGACCCTCAGGTTGACGCCTTCCTCTGGCCGGTGCACTGCGATTACACGAGCAAAGAGTGGAACGACAGCGCCGGGGAGGACTACAGGAAGCAAAGTCAGATCCTGGCCAAGCCGATCTTTTTCGTCAACAATGTGCGCCCGGATGAAGACGGCGCCAAAGGCGGAGCCTTCGTCTGGCAGCAGGGCAGGGAACTGGCCGCACACGAGCCGGGTCAGGAGGGCATACTGACTTACAAGTGGCAGTGAATTATTGAGGAATCAAATGAAGACTACTTCGATTTAAGTGTTATACTATCTTCTGGTATTTGCAGCGAAATTGGATTATTAAAAAAATGAAACGACCAATAATTCAAGTAGATCGAAGGAAGGAATATTATGGCTAAAACAGTTTTTAAAGCAACAGCTGAAGATCAAGATGGTCTAACCATGTTGTGTAAGGTAAGAGGTTTCGAAGTTCTCCTGGATGAACCCGTTGAGCTGGGCGGCAACGACAAGGGCATGAACCCGGTCGAAGCATTGCTCACCGCACTGGCAGCATGTAAAGCAATCGTGGTAAAGGCTTTCGTCGCCAGAAAGAGAATCAAACTCAATTCTGTGCGTATCGAAGTTGAGGGTGTGCTCGATCCGGATGGATTCATGGGCACCAACCGCGATGCGAAAATCGGTTTCTCGGAGATTATGACACATTACTACATTGATGCAGATAATACTCAGGAAGAAATTGCCCAATACGTACAATTCGTAGAGAGCAATTGCCCTGTAAACGATAGCATTGTCAACGCTCCTGTCATGACACATGATATCCACAATGTATAAAAGTGCTCGC
>JAQWBU010000110.1 GCA_028706195.1 Eubacteriales bacterium | reverse complement strand
TATTGTCTCAACCTCACATATTAATGAGGAAAACCAGGAAAAATCTTGCAAAGGTTCATGTGCCGGTTCTCATTATCCATTCAGAATCGGATGAAACAGCGTCTATAAAAAGTTCAGCGCTTTTTGACACACTATTGCTAAACTCGCAGCATGAGATAGTAATGTTGAAAGAGTCGTGGCATGCTTTTTACACGGAAGAAGAAAAAGAAATAATCCGTGCAAAAATATCAGATTTTATTTCCACTTAAGCATTCAGTGCCTTTTCGCGCTCCGCTAAAGTGGCTCAGCATCGATCAGCTCATCCGGCTTTTCCAGCTCCAACAGAACAACCTTGTCATGTGCCAGCAGCTGTGTATTGCCGTCCGGAAAGATGAGATCGCTGCCTTTGCGCTGTACCGTGATAATAAGACGGTCATGCGAAGGATGGAGGTCCCTGATATATGCACCCGCCCATTCATGATTCTCGGGAATTGTGAATTCGATCAGATTTTGGCCACTCTTGTCGAAGTGCGTTTCACCACTAAGCACTACTATATCGTCTTCCTCAAAGATTACCTCGCCTCGCGGAACAATGGTTTTGCCATCCCTTTCGATCTTGGCGACAATAAAGTCAAACTCCATATTGAGATCTTTGACCTTTGTACCAACGTGTTTGCCGCCCTTCTTTATTCGAGTTTCAAAAAAGCCCAGATTCGCTTTATCCAGATAATAATTGAACGTCTTCAAGACCGTATCGCTCGGGTCCAGCATGTCCCAGCGCTTCGCTCCGACCGGCATCAGTGAACCCTGAACTAAAGATGAAAGAACACAGATGCCGAATACGATGTGATAAACATCTACGGAAAAATAAGCGCCACTGTTAACCGCCATAATTGCAAATGCGATTGCCGCCGCTCCTCTGATACCGGCCAGAGAAATCATTTTGAGCTGGTTTCCCTTCAGACGGAAAGGCAGCATCAGTCCATAGACTGAAAGTGGCCGTGCCAGCAGCGTCATGAAGACCATGATGGCAGCAGATACCGGGAGCGCGCGAATGAAATCATGCAGGTTGGACAGAAGACCCAGCAGGAAGAAGAGGCCTATCTGCATGATCTCGGAGAAGCCATCGTAGAAAAAAACAACATCTCGCTTGCCTTTGAATTCCATATTACCCAGATAGATTCCTAAAATGTAAAGCGACAAATAGCCATTGCCGTCCAGCAAATCAGCCGCAGCGTAGGTTATCAGCATGGCAGCAGCCATAAAGACGGCATAGAGCCCATCGGACTGGAGGTTTATGTAAATCAGCAGTTTGCCGATCACCCAGGCCAGAAGAAAACCCACTGCCAGACCGACAACAATCTGAGACAGGATCAAAATAGGAACAGAAACATCAGTGCCCATGATGAGAGAAAGCACAACCATGGTCATGGTGTAAGCGGTAGGGTCGTTTGAGCCGCTTTCAAGTTCCAGCAAAGGAGCAGTATTGTACTTGAGATTGAGGTTTTTGGAGCGAAGGATATTTGAAACGCTGGCATAGTCGGTTGATCCTACAATGGACCCAATGAGCATGCCTTCCAACATGCTGAAGGCCAGGACATAATGGCAGAAGAGTCCGGTCAGAATGGCAGTCGCAAAAACACCCAACGAGCTCAGGATAATCGCTTCTTTGGCCACCGGTTTGACCATGCTCCAGTTCGTCCCGAAGCCACCGTAAAACATGATGACCATCAAAGCGACAGTGGCGAAGTTGTCTGCGAAAACAAAGTCATCGAATTCAAGGCCGATGGCACCGAAAGCCATGCCTAGAACGATAAATAACAACAGTGAGGGTATGCCATGTTTGTTCGAAATACGAATGGCGATCAATGCCAAGATCAAAACCACTCCTATAATTAAATACTGCAAATCCGTCCCTCTTTCTACGACCAATATCTTGGTTTTGTTATCGTCTAATTATAGGTCATAAGTTTGCAGTATCACAACTTTTTATCTTGTTTTAATCATGTAGAATACTACCAAGAGGAGAGTTATTAATGGGAAGTGCTAAATATACTCTACGTAGTATGGTGGTGAGTGTTCTGGTCATCATTGTCGGCGTGAGGATATCGTTATAGAAGCCTAGATAATCGACTAAGCCGCTTCATGTGAAGCGGCTTAGTTCGGAGAAAGAAATATAAAAAAGTCTTAGCTATCAGTTGAAAAGTCCTGTTTCCAATAAAGAGATCACTGCCTCAGATACAGCTTCCAGATCCTCATCCTTGGAGAAGAGGGCATAGCGTATGCCGATGAAGTTGGAGACACCCATCAGAATGTAGGATATAATCTCCGGATCACCCTGACTGAATTCACCTTTTTTCTGACCCTGGATGATACCCTTCTGATAGCGATCCGAGAAATTGGTATAGTATTCTCTGAAAAACCTCGGTTCGACCAGTAGTGATTCCCAGATAATGTTGTACATATGCTGGTCATCCCGAACCATTTCCAGAAAAACCATCAGACCGACTTTTTCGATTTCTCTTTGCGAGGTCAGACCTTCCACACGCTGAGCAATGGTGCTTCTGATCTTGTGTGAATACTGTCGCAGAAGATATTCATAACAAACGAGTTTGCTTTCGAAATAAATATAAAATGTCCCTAACCCCACACCGGCCTCTTCAGTAATGTCTTTGATTGTAGCGCCATGATAGGTTTTTTCGTAAAACTGTTTCCCGGCTGCTTCGACCAGCGCAGCAAAGGTCTCTTGTCCTTTTTGCGTTTTGGGGTATTCGATTCCTGTCATCCGTATCTCTCCGTGTCACCTTAATGAGTGACTTCCTATTAATTTTGAGCTTTCAATATACTCAAATATACATTAAATGCAGCCATGCTCACAGACAGCTTCTCCTAAAACCTCCGGCGCGTCAATTGCAGGGCTCACTCTAAGAATGATCGAACCGCTTCTATCCACTGTTCAGGCTGGTCTAAATGGAGGCCGTGACCTGCTTCTTCGAAAATATTCAGCTCTGCCTGATCGCCAAAGTATTGTTTATTTAGCTGAGCGAGTTCAGGAGGTACTACATTATCGTTCTCACCGTGCAAAACCAGAACAGGAGCAGTTATATTCTTCAAGCGGTCAGAGCCATCGAAGTTTCCGTTATTATCGCCCGTAATATTGTATTGCAGTAAAGCATAGTCCATATCGAGCAGATGCTGTTGTTGCTTCATGCCCAGAACACAGTCATCGAGGAATTCTCCGGTCGGCGGATGCTTGACGAACATAGCCTGAAAAGTCTGTCCCAGCAGTTCATCTTGTTCTGTATCAATCAATTGCTTCATCGGGACGTAATACATGCTGGCTGCGATCTCTTCTTTAGTGGTCAGTGGTTTATCAAGCTTTGGAGTCATGGTCTCCATGTCAAATTCAAACATGGGATAACCCTGAACACCCATAGAGGCGGTCAGAACCAGATGATCAACCATGTCCGGTTCTTTGGCTGCCAGCTCCATGGCGACTCCGCCACCAAGTGACCAGGCGATGAAATCACCGTGCGTGAAACCGAGGCCTTTAATCACTTCGATCAGATCGTCAGCCAGAGGTTCGAGCGAATCTACCGGATTGTTCCAGCTGCTGTCGCCGTAACCGCGCATGTCAACGGCAAGGACAGAATAATCGTCTTCGAACTGTTCCATCAGCGAAAACCAGACAGAGGCTTTGCTGTAATTACCGTGTATCAGGCAAAGCAGCGGTTTGTCGTCAGAAGTCAGGTAATAGGCTAGTCTCTCGCCGCCTTTTGTATCAAAAAAATTCTTATTATAAGTCATAGGTGTATCTCCTTTGTACTTATTTCAGCTAAATCTTGTATTCCGTTTTGTTGTTGTTCATGTGCCCCAGCAAAATGCTGATGAAGAGCTCGGGCTCCTCGTACATCATGCCATGTCCACTATTGGGGATGAAGATCAGTTTTGAATTCTTCATCGCTGCATGCAGCTCTTCCTGCTGATAAAAAGGAGTGACGAAATCATATTCACAGCCTACGATCAGGGTATCGTGTTCAATTTCACCGATACGGGATTTAATATTGTAGTTTTCACTCGACTTGGTCAGTCGGATCATGGATCCGATGAAAGCCTCATCATTAAACAGTGGCACTAAAATCTTTTTGCGGTTTTCCATCCATTCATGATTTTTGGCAAAAAAGCGCGGAGAGTAGATGTAGGGGATGGTCGCATAATAATAAGTCAGACCGTCATGAGCGGCATTATTCCAGGCCTGGCCAACTTCGTAAAGCCAGTAGCTGGTTTCTGCCGGTGTATTGAACAGCGCCAGTTTATCGACGCGGGCAGGGAAGTCGAGTGCGACCTGAAGGGCGATCTGCCCGCCATAGCTCACGCCGTAGATGTTGACCTGCTCCAGCTGCAGATGATCTAAGAGAGCGATGACTGAGTGCACCTGCTGCTTATGATCGTAATCCCCTGAGCATTTGCCGGACTGTCCCTGGTCAGGAAAGTCGAAGAGGATGATCTGATTGAACTGAGTCATCGGCTCCAGGAATTCCTGCCAGGATTTGGTCGACATCATGATCCCGTTCAGGATCAGGATTGGTTTAGCAGCTCCCTTTGTTTCACCATGGATCTCGTAATAGAGTTCAATTCCATTAAAATCAAAGGTCAT
>JAQWBU010000109.1 GCA_028706195.1 Eubacteriales bacterium | reverse complement strand
CGTGCAGTTACGATAAGCGAAGCCGGATCTTGTCGGACTTTCAAACCAAACTCCATCGGAGTCTGGTTTGCATCCCTCATTCGTGTAATTTCAAGCTTCAATTCTTCAGCGGCAGCTGTTATATATCCGTACCAATCGATAGCTTCAATGCTAATCCAAATTTTGAATAAATCATCATATCCCGGACGGTATCCAAACCAACGCCCCATTTGAAGAAGAGTGTCGTACATTTGCGATCTGCGATAAAAGTAACTGACGCATAATCCTTCAAGTGTAAGCCCTCTTGACAGACTATTGCCGCCCACCGCTATAACACGGAGTCCTTCTTCCTTATGACTGTAATAATCTAACCCAGTCGAACTACTCCTCTGATTAACTGACCGAACAACAACAGGAGCGATAGCCTTGAATAGATGTTCAGATAAAAATCTGAACCACGGCATAGGGATACCATCAGCTCCTGCTTTCTTCGAGAGTTTGTGTTTATTCCATACTGCTTTCAAAAAGGCGATATTCGTAATGGCATCGCTTTCCTGTTCGGATAAAAAAGCAAAGTTGCGAACATCGGATTGAACATCCTCAACCCAATTATGCGCCAAACCACTTATCTGATTTTGCACGTCTGTAAATCGGCTGACATGAATCATCATAGAGCGATGCTCTCTATTATCCCCTCGAACATCGCGCACTCCATTAACAAGTAAGAAATACGCCATAGCCTCTTTCATGCTCGGCGGCAAATCATCAACGACAAGATTTTTTTTGTGATTAAACGGAAAGAATGCATCCATTTCTTGCGGGTGGAGTTCCTCCAAGGAATTAGCAAATTGAGCCTGTTCTCCGAATATTTTTTCTGCACCGATGTAGTCCGTCGGTTGAGCTAATGAATATATAAAATCCCTGGGGAACAAATCATCACCCTGCATTTCCGTTTCCGTGTCAGGGTTTATGAAAATGTTCGCATACGGCGTGGCTGTAATCCCCAAATATGAGGCTTGCCTGAATAGCTTCAATAACCTGCGAATGGCATCGTTGACTGCGGTTGGCTTTTCATCTTCCTTTTTGGTGTTGACGGAAGCATTATCAGCTTCATCATCAATCAAAAGCATGGGAAGATTGATAGCGCCTCTCGCGTCTAGATTGTTACTTTTTAGCCATTTTATAAGGTTATTGAGGATGCTTTTGTTCTTTTTGACAACGAAAAGAACTGTAGTGTTGACATTATGAAGCGACAGCTTCAGCGCACGAAGGATATTTTTATCAAAGTCCTTTGTTACTGAAGTAAATGTCGCTATTTGCTTTTTTTGACCATATTTTCCTACACCGACAGGTACATTTTCAATCTCCTGTTTGGGATCGAGTAGGTATTGGCTCACCCTGCCCGAAAATTCTGCATCGAGCCGTTCCTGCGTTTGCTGGCGCAGATTTTCCATCATTCCGGCTAGGATAATAATTACACGATAGCCTGTGTCAGCCGCCTTATTACAAATGGCAGTGTAATTCGCGGTTTTACCGGACTGAACATCGCCGAGCACAAGACCGCGCCGCTGAAACGGAGCATCGATTGTGGGATCGCCAAGATAATCCACAATTTCATCCGACACTAGCCCCAGATTCCCTGTAACACGGGGATTCCAGTGTTTGATCTGTTCCAAGTATGTTTTATATCGATTCCAAAAAAAGAAGTCCAATGACTCACGTCTAGCAGAAAGCCACGGCAGATGTTGTTGCCGATCTTTTATAAGGACGCCCAAATCCATCTGAACAACGATGTTTTCTTTTAACTTACGTTTGATTTCAGCAAACTCTTCATCACTAACAGGATATAGAATAGCCAACGACTGCCGCAATGCTTCGACTTTTTCGTCAAACACTGCTTCGGTCGGGGGAACATCCGGGTATTCTGAGTTAATCGCAGTGGAAATAATCCCTTTCAGTGTTTCGGCTTTAGTGCCCACCATTCGTATTTCCTCCTGTCTTGTACTTTACTATGAGTTGTGGGTAGTTGACAAAAGGCTCAGATACAGCAAGTCTATCCATCAATTCCGCTTTCCCGGCGTTTGTAGTAATTTGAGCAAGCAAGCCCTGTAGCAATCTTTCAACTTCCTGCATGGTTATATCTGAGTCGTTGTCAATGGGCTTGTCTGAATTCATGTCCAAAAAAAGCGAACTTAAAGGAATCCCTATCTCAATCGCGTTCAAGAGGTTTTCAAAATTTCGCTTTATCTGCGGTGATGCGTCATTGAATACTTCAACCAGCGGGTGATCTCTATTAATGGCGTAATACGATCCTCCTTGCCTTCCTTTGAACCGTAGCCAAACATGAACAATAGAGTCATGTGTTTCTTTCTTCCCACGGAATACCCACGTGCGTTTGCTATATTCCGCGAGCCTCTCAATGACAGAACTAAAATTGTTCCTGACAATCTCAGGGGGAATCGCCGTTGATTTTTTAATGTCGAGCGTCCAGAGGCTGTCCAAATCATTTGGTATGTCAACCTGAATCCGAGCCAGTTTTGAAAGCTCACCCTGTCGCATCATGCGAAACCATGTCCCCCAAACTAAAAGACGTTTATTCCTGTAAACATAAAATCCTTGGCTTTTGCGCAATCCTTCTTTGCCACCAAGTTCTTCAATCTCTTCCGCTGATAAGTTTGAAATGTGAGGTAGTATGTAGGGACGAACAATAACTTTTGCACCGTCAATAAGTAATTCTTCATCAGCCATTACCTGCGTGTTCCTTCGTATCAGAAAAGGATCAGTATGATCGATAGTAGCACCGTTCATTTTAATTTGTAATTTTCTCAGCCCGGTTTCTCCGCCGAGGTATCGATGAAACACTAGAGAGAGATGGGTACGGACATCATCCATTTTCCTGCCCATAGAGCGGTCAAAATTCAATTCGCCTACTTTGAGTCTGTCAAGATTCTGCCAAACAACCAGCGTGCCACTTTCAAATTCACGCAAATTATCAATACGGGGAATTGATTCAATTTCATCTTCAGTATCAAGCACAATAAGCGACCAATCTCCACTCTTGATTACATGATCTATATCCCATCTGCGGGCTTCAATGATGCCGTCTTTTTTGCTGGCGACTGTTAATACACGACACTGTGACAAAGAAGCAGTTTTTAATCCCAGCCCGAAACGCCCTAAATCTGTTGTAGCCCGTTTATCATTCGGATTTTGACTGCCATAGCGCATAGCAGTCTCGAGTTCAGTCGTATTCATCCCGTAACCATTATCAAGTATTGCTATGTATGAATCCCCAATCGGAAAGAAGAAAATTTCAGCAGACGAGGCCGCTGCGGATATACTGTTATCTACAATGTCGGCAATTGCCGATTCTAACGTATAGCCAATGGCACGAGTAGACTCAATAAGAGTCGGTGCGTACGGCGGCAAGGAAATAGTCTTCAAAAATTGCCCCCTCCTTCCGCAGTTTCTAATAATTATTATTTATTACTAATCAGGCGAACTAAGGTCATCATCCTCATGGCGACCTTAGTTTTTACTGTTCGTCAGGAATAACTTCTATGATATAACCAATATCGCACTGCAGAGTCGTGCATATTTTCATGAGCACTGTCGTTGTTACAGGCTAATAATACCCAAGTTTGTTATACGGCCGGCGCTTATGCCTAAGGCAGAATACAAATCCTTCTTTCTCCTTTTTTGTCACGAATCAACTTCCAGAGCTTTTTATAACTTACTGCCCGCTGTTCACCTTATCGCAATATTCAGAACCTGCTTTTTTATAATTGTATCACAAAAGACGATTTTTAAACATCCCTAATCACATAGATAAATTAAGCATCACTTTTTGTGGTATTCCTAAAATGCTACTAATTATTCTATCTGCTGATACTCCTGCTCTTGAAACTATTACAATGCAGAATAAGAAACCCTGAAAGAAATAGCGAATCCTTCAGACTATATGGTAAGAATGATACTCCAGAACAGCGGAGCAAGGAATCCTTTTTCACTACCATAACATCGGTATCATCGACGTCTTCGCAGAATAAACCAGAAAATTAGCCAAAGAACGGCAAAGGCAGACAGCTTGACCTACTGTCTACCTCAATCAATACCTACGGTTCACAAAATGTGCCTATGAATAATAGCCTAAACGCCCCCCTTCCTTCTTGATTTTCTAATTCCCAGTTTCGTTATCTTGTATCTCTACATCATGTTTTTGTTCGACCTCTATTTGGTTATCTGCACTTATGTTTCCTGCAATCTCTTTGCTTCCTTCTTTCTCAACAATAATCGCAGATACGCCTTCCTCATCAGCATCCCTAATCATGTTTACACTATTGTCCTCGTCAACATCCTTATTCCCGTCCCCATTATTATCTTCATCAATACTATTATCCCTATCAACTTCGTTATTCTCAACAATATCTCTGGTCTCGTTGAGACTATCTCCCTCCACATTCGGCTCTTCGTTCAATTCGGGAGAGTGACTAAGTTTATCCATATCCACTTCAACTGTAGTCACATTCGTTCTTGGCAGCTCAACTGTAGGCCGAATGCTTCTTGTCTTAGAAGGGCTTCGCTCTTCTAAAACTTGCGACACCGCATTCCAGCCGGTTTGATCAATTACATAGTGTAAAAGGTGTTGGTAATCGGCGTTCATTTCCTGAATATCACCCTT
>JAQWBU010000108.1 GCA_028706195.1 Eubacteriales bacterium | reverse complement strand
GCGCCCTGGCTGCTTCTAATATCAAAGCGTTCTATCAACTCATTGGCGTAGTCCCTGATACTGTCGAAACGTATGAACCCACGTTTTTGGAAACGAGGTTCGTAGTACGTTTGTAAAACAAGATTATTTGCCAGACTAAGATCCAGAATCATACCAAAGCGTTGCCGGTCTTCCGGAATATGAGCCATACCGGCTTTTGTGCGTGACCGCACGCTGCTTTTGCTGATATCGATGCCATTGAGAAAGATGCGCCCTTCATCAGGAGGAGTAATACCGGTCAAAGCGTAAACCAGCTCTGACTGCCCATTGCCGTCAACACCGGCTATCGCAACTATCTCACCCGCGTGCACCTCAAGCGAAACATTGTGCACTGCGTTCTTTGTCGAGTGCTCGCGTTTCACGGTTAAGTTCTCACAGGCAAAAACCACATCTCCTCTTTCGACATCTCTTTTCTCAATATCCAGATCAACTGTGCGTCCAACCATCAGCTCAGACATTTCGCCGGCATTAGTATCTGCAACATCCATAGTCACTATATGTTTGCCCTTACGCAGAATCGTCACGCGGTCAGCGACCTGCTGAATTTCGTTCAGCTTGTGGGTTATGAAAATTATTGATTTACCCTCATCAGCCAGCTCACGCATTATATTCATCAGCTCATCGATTTCCTGCGGTGTAAGAACGGCCGTCGGCTCGTCAAAGATCAGGATCTCATTATCGCGAAAAAGCATTTTTAGAATTTCAACGCGTTGCTGCTGGCCAACAGTGATTTCACTGATCTCAGCATCAGGATCCACAGCCAGCTTATAGCGTTCAGATATTTCAACGACTTTATTGCGCGCTTGTCGCTTGTCGATGACACCACCTTTACTTGGTTCATCTCCCAGAATAATACTTTCCAGAACGGTAAAATTTTGCACGAGCATAAAATGTTGATGCACCATGCCGATGCCAAAATCATTAGCGTCGTTGGGATTGTCCAGGGTGGCAGGTACGCCGTTAATCTTGATGGTTCCGCCTTCATGAGCGTAAAGCCCGAAGAGCACATTGACAAGGGTGGTTTTTCCGGCCCCGTTTTCGCCAAGCAAGGCATGAATTTCTCCCTGTCTCAGATGGAAAGTAACATCATCTACAGCCGTAAAGTTTCCAAAACGTTTTGTGATATGATCCATCTCTATGACATTCTTACTCATAGTCCGACTGTCCTTTCATGGGACGATCTCTCGTATCTCCTCTATCGAGATCCTGATCCTCCTAGCCGCAAGAGTATGCTTATGAAAAGCTGACCGTACGCATTCTCTAACGAGCAAAGCAAACAACGTAAATTATCGCTGCAATCTGATTATAACATGTAAAAGTTAACCGTCAATCAATTACATTTTGGCTTATAATTGGGCAAATACACAAAAAACAGACCCTAAGAAGGGTCTGTTGCTTACATGAAGATTGTTTTTTATTCAAAAGGAAAACGGTATGGAAGTCCTTTCTCGTCTCTGACTTCAATAAGTTCCTTTTGGACAGCTTCGCCGATGGGTACGCCTTTATCCTTCCGCTCCTGCCAGACCAACCATTCTTTTTCTCCTGCGGTAAATATTCGATCCTTGCCCGGAGCTTTCTTGGAAGCTCGCAGATCGCGGAGGATATTTCCTGCTATCTTTTTGAAGGTCTCAAGACCACAGAAAGCTTCAGGATTTATCACTATAAAGAAATGTCCCAGATGATAAGGGCGCTTCTTGCCTTCTTCGTCAACATTCGTAATCAATTTCAGGAAACTGCCTGCCTGCAAGGCAGCTGAGAGAATCTCAACGACAGTAGCATAGCCGTAGCCCTTATAGCCTGCAAGCTCTTCACCGATTCCGCCCAGTGGCGTCAAAGCTGCAGTGCCCTCAGTCAGACCCTTCAAAATTTCAGCACTGTCGGTCATGGCAGCGCCGTCATTTCCTATGACAACACCTTCAGGAGTATCCTGTCCTGTACGCGCATAAACTTCGATTTTGCCGCGCTGACTGATACTTGTTGCGCAGTCCAGCATGAAAGGAAAATCCTCGTCTGTGGGCATACCAAAAGTCAGAGGATTTGTGCCCAGCATGTTCTCCACCCCGAAGGTAGGGGCAATACTTGAACGCGCATTGGTGCCGGTAATGCCGATCATGCCTTCCCTTACAGCCATCAAGGGCCAGTAACCGGCAATTCCGTAATGGGAACTGTTGCGGATTGCAGCCATGGAGATTCCGTTTGTACGTGCTTTCTCAATCAAACTCTGCATCGCCTTGTGTGAAGCAACCATGCCCATGCCGTCATGTGCATCCACAACCAAAGTGCAGGGGGTTTCCTTCACTATTTCATATTCAGTAAGAGGATTTAAGATCCCTTCTTTGATACGGTCAATGTAAACCGGTTTGAAGCGATTGCAGCCATGGCTCTCGATGCCCTGACGATCACTCTCCATCAGCACATCCGCACATATCTTCGCATCATCACGGGGGACACCGTAAGCTACAAAAGCATCCTCCATGAAATTTCCTATCAGTTCCCAGGACACATATGGTCTTTTTTCTTTATTTTCCATCATGTATGACTCCTTCTATTTCCCCTCGCGGCCAGATCTGCTCTATATTGCTAGGAGATTTGCAAAAACTCTCTTATTTCCTGATTGGCATCTGCGATCAGTTTATCTTCATCCAGATTGACTACTCTGCCGTCACGCACAGTGACTTTCCCGTTAATAATCGTGTAGTCCACATACCCTTTGATACCCACCGTTCCCAAAATCGACATAGGATCGTAATAGGCTCCGACCAGGTCCGGTCGATTGACATTCAGCAAAATAATATCGGCACACTTACCCACTTCAAGCGAGCCGATTTCCTCTTCGCGTCCCAGCACGCGGGCACCGCCGATCGTGGCAAGTTTCAGCATGTCATAGCCTGTGACGCCATTATCGGGTGAATTCAGACGATGCATCAGATAGCCGACGCGGATTTCTTCCAATAAGCTCATGCCATTGTTTGCTGCGCAGCCGTCTACTCCTAAGCCGACGGGAATATCTAATTCCATCATTTCGGGAATCCTGGCAACTCCGGAGGCCAGACTCAGATTGGAAGTCGGACAATGGCAGACTCCGGTGCCCGTTGCGGCTAAGACTTGCAGCTCTTCAGTGTTGAAGTGAATGCCGTGCGCATACCAGACATCGTCACCGACCCAGCCCAGACCTTCCATGTATTCCAGTGGCCTCCTACCGAAGTTTTCCAGAGTATAATCCTCTTCGTCTTTAGTCTCTGCCAGATGGGTGTGCAGGCGAACCCCCAGTTCACGAGCCAGTTTAGCGCTTTCCCGCAACAAAGTGTCAGACACTGAGAAAGGAGAGCAGGGAGCCAGAGCCAGCCGGTGCATGGCCTGAAAGGAACTGTCGTGATATTTTTCCACCAGCTCCGCACTGTCTTTAAGGATTTCATCAACAGTCTGTACTACTGAATCAGGAGGCAGTCCTCCATCCTTCTGCGAAAGATCCATACTGCCGCGAGTGAAATGTGAACGTATGCCCAAGTCGTCAGCTGCAGCGATTTGTGAACCGATCAGGTCACCGCTGTCTTTCGGAAAGACATAATGATGGTCGGAAACGGTAGTACAACCGTTTTTCATCAGTTCCGCCATACCCGCTTTGGATGAGAAGTAAACCGTATCTTCATTCAGATTCTTCCAGATTTCATAGTTTATCCTGAGCCAGTCAAAGAGTTCCTTGTTCTGCGTCTGAGGCAGATTTCTGGTAAAAATCTGATACAGATGATGGTGAGTATTGATAAAACCGGGAAAACAAAGCATGTCTGTCGCGTCAATCACTTCATCAGCTTCGTGTATGTCCTTGCTGATATCAACGATGAGTCCATCTTTACAATAGATATTGACACTATCGTGGACTTTATCTTCAGCGTCGCAGCTGATCAGATGTTTAACATTTTTGATTAATAAACTACTCATTTTTCCTCCTGAGAACTGAATTCATACACTTCCTGAACAGGCATTTCCTCGCCTTCAGAGCTTCTATCTCTAACTGCCACAGCCGCACGATATTTTCTTTGCTTTTTTCTTACGGATAAAAAGCCCGCGATAGATACAGCCAGAGCGCTCAACACATTAATAATAAAGTCTTCCATAGTATCCGCCAGCGCAGCTTGTCCCACTAAGGGTACCCCTGCCTCCGTCGAGTGTTTTTGCATATTCATACCGAGCAGGGAATCAGCTGAAAATTCATATATCTCCCAGACAACACCGATCGTGACTGCGAAGCAGAAACTAAAGAGCGCGATGAAAAAGGGAGATAGATGCAGATCCAGTCGATCCCAGTCGTTAAGAATACTGATCAGTTTGAAGCCCAGGACTGCTAGCATAGCGCCGCTGAAAGAGTGGAGCAGGACATCCCAGTAAGGGAATAAATGAAAATAGTTTCGAACCTCACCCAGAAAGACCCCTGCATAGAGAAAGACAAAATAGGCGATGGTCAGTCCATCAGGAATAATAATTTCAAACTTTTTTTCTATGAAATTCGGCAGATCCATAACAATCAAGCCGGCAATACAAGATACCAGCATCAGAATGTAATCAGCCTGAGTGCGGGGGGTATCAGGCGGAACGGCATCAGCCGGCGTAATGATTATGCGATAAATAGCGTA
>JAQWBU010000107.1 GCA_028706195.1 Eubacteriales bacterium | reverse complement strand
GCTCTATTTGCTTGGCTGTGGAATTGAAAAGAGTATCTTTCGCTCGCAGAGAAAGAAAATTATCTGTCATCTCATAATCAACCAGCTTGAGTGAAAAATGGCTTTCTTCTATATATTTGGATAGATGCAGAAGGTGTTCCGGTGAAATACCAGCCAGGGGAACGATATAACTGCTCAGGGCATCTTGTGTCTTTGCAGTAAAGCAGTACCCGTTAAATTTTCCGAATACATATTTCTCGTCATCGGCCGCATGCCAGTCATGGGCTGCAGCAAATTTTAGTAAAGCGTTAGATATCATATGTTACTCCTGCTATAATCTGTATTGCGTCAAAACTTGTCAACTGACGCTTGTCTCAGCGTTTGTCGCTGCTGAAATAAGTCTACCATATTTGCATTAAAACAATTTCTATGATATGTTTATCAGCGGTAAAACACACAGTGCGCGCTTCCTGTTGCTTATTTCAAATTGCTTTAGATTGCAGCGTGCTGGAGGTACAAACAGGAGGAAAATTTAATGTCAGTAGTTAGCATGAAACAATTGCTTGAAAGCGGTGTCCATTTTGGGCACCAAACACGTCGTTGGAATCCCAAAATGGCTCAATATATTTTCACAGAGCGTAACGGGATTTACATCATTGATTTACAACAAACACTGAGAAAAGTCGAAGTTGCCCATCAGTTTGTGCGCGAAGTCGCTGCCCGTGGAGGCAAAGTGCTCTTCGTCGGCACCAAAAAACAGGCTCAGGACTCGATTAGGGAAGAAGCAGAACGCTGCGGTATGTATTATGTAAGTAACCGCTGGCTGGGTGGAACATTAACCAATTTCCAGACCATCAAAAAACGCATCAAGCGTTTGCATGAACTGCGTGAGATGGATGAAACAGACTCATGGTCAGTTTTACCTAAGAAGGAAATTGCCGATTTGCGTCTGGAACTGAGTAAATTGGAAAAGAACCTGGGCGGCGTTGCGGAAATGACTGCTTTGCCTTCCTGCCTTTTCGTCGTTGATACGAATAAGGAACATATTGCCGTTGCAGAAGCAAAACGTCTGAACATTCCGGTCGTAGCGATAGTTGACACAAACTGCGATCCGGAACCAATTGATCTCGTCATTCCGGGTAATGATGATGCTATCCGTGCCGTGAAACTGATAACCAGTGTTATGGCTGATGCAGTCATTGAAGGTCGCGAAGGTATGGACGCCGTTTCAGATCAGATTGCAGCCGTTGCGAAAAGCGAAGACGCTGAACCTGCAGTAGTAGTTGAAGCTGAAGCTGAAGAAATTGAAGAAGAGTATTAAATACAGTTTATTGTTTATCTAGATTGAAGGTGGATAAAATGAAGATTACAGCACAAATGGTTAAAGAATTAAGGGAAATGACCGGCGCTCCAATGATGGACTGCAAAAAGGCTCTGTCTGCAACAGACGGCGACATGGACGCTGCCGTTAAGTGGTTGCGCGAACAAGGTATCGCCAGCGCGGAAAAAAAATCCGGACGCATTACTGCTGAAGGTATTGTTGATTCTTACATTCATGGCGAAGGTCGCATCGGAGTTTTGATTGAAGTGAATATTGAAACCGACTTTGCTGCGAAAAACGAAGAGTTCCGTAAACTGGTGAAAGATATCGCTATGCAAATAGCCGCGATGAACCCGAAGTACGTCAGAAGAGAAGAAGTACCTCAGGATGTTATTGATCAGGAGATTGAAATAGCTAAAGAGACTGCACGTAAAGAAGGCAAGCCCGAGCACATCATAGACAAGATCGCAGAAGGCAAACTGGAGAAATATTATTCAGAATTCTGCCTCTTAGAGCAAGCCTTTATCCGCGATGACTCCAAGACTGTTGATGAAGTTGTCAAAGAGTTAATCTCAATCATCGGTGAAAATATAAGCGTGCGTCGCTTCGCCCGCTTTGAGATGGGTGAGGGTCTTGAAAAAAGAAATAACTGTGGCTTCGCGGAGGAAGTGGCAGCTCAGCTGAAGTAATCATACGACTTAAGAAAGAAGGTTCACATGAGCCTTCTTTTTTTATACCTAATAATAAATCTAGAGGTGATTATTATGCCAAAATACCGTCGGATACTGCTGAAAATTTCCGGAGAATTTTTAGCCGGTGAAAAAGAAAGCGGCATTGACAACGAAACTTTGCTGAGAATCAGCGAAGTGCTGTCACAATTGAACGACGAAGATTTTGAATTGGCTGTTGTAGTTGGCGGAGGCAATTTCTGGCGCGGCCGCGATTACAAAGACATGGATCGTGTAACTGCGGATCATATCGGAATGCTGGGCACCACTATGAATGCCCTGGCCCTATCAGATGCACTGGAAACAAAGGGCGTGGCAACCCGGGTTATGAACGCTGTGGATATGCCGAAAATCTGTGAATCTTTCATTCGCAAACGCGCCGTGCGTCATTTGGAAAAAGGGCGGATAGTAATTTTCGCCGGCGGTACCGGTAATCCATTTTTTACAACGGATTCAGCTGCTGCTTTGCGCGGTTCCGAGATAAATGCTGATGTAATCCTGAAAGCAACACTTGTGAACGGTGTGTATGACAAAGATCCTAAGCTGTATTCTGATGCAAAAATGTACACAACGCTTACATACGGCGAAGTGCTGAGTAATGAGCTAAATGTAATTGACGCTACCGCGGCTGCTCTGTGTCGAGACAATGATATGAAGTTAATCGTCTTCAACCTCAACGATCCCGACAACATTGCACGCATAGCTCATGGTGAGAAGATCGGGACTTTAGTAAGAAGTGAAGAAACAGTCTAATAACAATTTTCTCGCAACATGGAGCTGTTGTATTTGTTAGAATATAAATATTATCAAAGAGAACGTTTAGCAGGAGGTACAAGATGGCTAATATTGAATACACCAGTAAGTCTTTGGCCCCATTTGAAGAAAAAATGAAGAAGACAATCTCAGTTCTGAAGAGTGATTTTCAGACTATCAGAGCCGGACGGGCTAACCCGCGGGTGTTAGATAATGTTACTGTTCCATACTACGGAGTGGAAACTCCGATCAATCAAGTAGCAAATGTTCAGGTGCCTGAGGCGCGCATGCTGGTGATAACTCCCTGGGATAAATCTCTCTTAAAGGAATTGGAACGCGCAGTTCAAGCTTCCAATCTCGGCATTAATCCGATGAACGATGGACAAAGCCTGCGACTGACTTTCCCGCCTCTTACTGAAGAAAGAAGACAGGAATTGACGCGTGAAGTCTCACAGATGGGTGAGGATGCTAAAGTGGCAGTGCGCAATGTCCGTCGCGAAGCTATTGATACGTATAAGAAATACCTGAAAGATGGCGATATCTCGGAAAACCTATATTACACAGTTGAGGAAGATGTCCAAAAACTGACAGATCGTTACGTGGACTTGCTGGATGTAGCTGTTAAAGAGAAAAGCGAAGAGCTGATGGAGATCTAAGCATAGTGCCAAACGATAGCATAGGGTCCCAGAAGCAGATATTGCAGCATTTAGCCGTTATTATGGACGGTAATGGGCGCTGGGCTCTTAAACGTGGCTTAGCACGTTCAGCAGGCCACCGTTATGGTGCGGAAAAGCTCTATGACCTCTGCGTCATGTGTATCGAACGTCAGATAAAGTATGTTACAGTGTTCGCTTTTTCAACTGAAAATTGGCGTCGGCCGGCGGATGAAGTCGCACAGCTAATGGATCTTTTTGTTTATTTTTACAATAAATACAAGGATGAAATGGAAAAAGAAGGTATCCGACTGCGTTTTTCCGGTGTAGAGGATGGTTTGTCGCAGCGGATTTTAGACACTATTAATGAAGCTGAATCTACATCTGATAAGCGGAAGACTATGCAACTGATTCTTGCCTTTAATTACGGAGGCCGAAGAGAAATTGTGGATAGCAGCAAAAAGATTGCCGCTGCGATTCAAAACGGCGAACTAAATCCGGATGATCTTGATGAAGACAGTTTTAGAGATTATTTATATTTGCCTGATGTTCCCGATCCTGATTTGATTATCAGACCCAGCGGTGAACAACGTCTGTCGAATTTTCTGCTCTGGCAGGCTGCGTATTCGGAACTCTATTTCGCCGAAGTTCTCTGGCCTGATTTCTCAGCTGACATAATGGATAAAGCTCTGGAAGATTACAGCAAGCGTGATCGCCGTTTTGGCGCAATAGGTAAAGAATAATAAAGCAAGAACAAATCTTGCCGGGAGGGGATTATGAGTTCAGAATTAATTACACGTATAAGGACAGGGGTGATAATTGTACTTGTCATGCTCCTGTTTCTGGTCCCCGGTTACTGGCTTCCATTCATGCCCCTGATTCTGTTTCTGGCGATAACTTATCTCTCCGCAGCGGAGAAAGGTCGCGCTATTTCAAGACGTATGCCGACTATTGGCGTCATGGAAACGGCTATTACCTCTGTTTTGTTGGTGCTTCCCATGTTCTTCGTTATTCCGGATGGATGGTTTGTGCGCGGTATCCCCGCTGCGAGTGCTCCGCTGGCTGCAACCATTATAGCTCCGCGTTTATTTTCAGCCTTTGCCTTAGTTTTGCTCATTGTCGGCGCTATCTGGGTTCTTGCCGCTGCCTTGAAAAAGGGTGTCGAACGGCTGCCTTTTTCTGTTTTCGAAATTTTTATAATTGCAAGATCTGCTGTTCCGTTGGCGTCGCTGATTACGCTGTTCTATGGAATT
>JAQWBU010000106.1 GCA_028706195.1 Eubacteriales bacterium | reverse complement strand
GGAAGGAATGGGTTTTGCAGCAGCAAGACAAGCGGCAGTGACAGAGTGTCTGCAAAGTGAACAGGCAGGCAAATTATTAGCCAACAGCAACTCTATCTTGGGTGTTGAATACGAAAAAGCTATCATCAAGAGCGGCAAAAGACTTCCCAGCCATCCCCTTCCCTTGTACCGCAAAGATTTATTCTCAGCTAATAAGATCAGAGAAATTACCTATGGTGCCGTTTCCGGAAATCCGAAGGAGGCCAAGGCCAATATCCTGAACTCCTTATATCCATACATGACTACCGCATCCCTGGCTGAATTTATTCTTGCCTTACAACAGCAGGAGGCTGCGGTTTTTCTAAATCAATTCGCTCCCCTGCTCTATAGCCAGTCAATTTGGCGTGATCGTGTTCGTTTAGGTGAAATACAAGGTATGCAGGGAGGATTGGCTGATCGCTTTGTCAATCATTTACAAAAGCAGGACACGATTTTAAGTGCTGAGAATTTTTCAGAGTGGCTTGCCTCTATTGCTACGCGAAGCTTTCCTTTGTCCCGGGTACGACGCGCTTTTCTTTCTGCCTTACTGGACATTCGTCAGGAAAACACGTCAGAGGCACAAGTCGAATTCTTGCGCGTCCTCGGTTTTTCGAAACGTGGACAGACCTTGCTGGGCTATATGAAAGACTGCTCAACTTTACCTGTAATCACACGCAGCGCTGATTGGCAGCAAGTTCGCACTGTAGAGGGCATACAGCAAAAAGAACTATGCTTCGCAGCAGGCAATCTCTGGAATTCACGACTTGATACTTCCCTGAAACTGGAAGAAACGCGCCAAATTGTGCGCATCTGATTAATTTGCACTAAACTAGGCAAGTGACTATAATTGGCTATCACAGGTTATATATCTGTTATTTATTAGGAAAGAGGTAGGACAGCATGTCTGGAAAAAACGTTTATGATGTTCTGTTAGAACGGGGCTACATCGAGCAAGCCACTCACGAGGAGGAAGTGCGCGATTATTTGAGTCAAAAAGGCGCAACTTTTTACGTTGGCTTTGATCCTACGGCAGACAGTCTTCATATAGGTCATTTCATTCAATTAATGGTTATGACTCATCTGCAACGTGCAGGCATGCGCCCGATAGCTCTGATGGGTGGGGGCACCGGCCATATCGGCGACCCCAGCGGACGCAGCGATATGCGCAGCCTGATGTCAAAAGAAACTATCGATCACAACGTGGATTGCTTTGTAAAGCAGATGTCAAGACTGCTTGATTTTTCCGATGGCAAGGCGATTATTGACAATAACGCAGACTGGTTGCTGGAACTCAATTACATTGACTTCCTTCGTGAAATCGGCGTTCATTTCTCGGTGAATCGTATGCTCAGCCTGGACAGTTATAAGAACCGGCTGGAAGAGGGACTGTCGTTCTTTGAATTCAATTACATTCTCCTGCAAGCATACGATTTCCTGCACCTATATCGAAAGTATGATTGCAGACTGCAAGTAGGTGGCAGCGATCAATGGAGCAACATAATTGCTGGTGTCGATTTAATAAGGAAGGTAGAACATGCTGATGCCTATGGCATGACTTTTTCACTGCTGACCAACAGCGCAGGTGAAAAGATGGGTAAAACCGCGAAAGGCGCGGTATGGCTGGATGAGGATAAGTTCTCCGTCTACGATTTTTACCAATATCTGCGTAATGTCAATGACGCTGATGTGATTAAGTTTATGAAACAGCTGACCTTTATGCCCATGGAGGAAATCGAAGAATACAGCAAAATGAGTGGCGCCGATTTGAACAAGGCGAAAGAAAGGCTTGCCTTTGAGGTAACGAGTTTAGTTCACGGCCAGGAAAAAGCGAGCGGAGCAGAAGCTGCCGCCAAAGCCCTTTTCGGCGGTCAGGGCGATTTGTCCGACAGCCCTACATACGTTTTGAAATCCAGCGAGATGGACAAAAGCTTAATTGAAATTCTGGCAGACAACAAAATTGTCACTTCACGCAGCGAAGCCAGACGCCTGCTGCAGCAAGGCGGTCTCTATCTCAATGATGAAGCTGTCGGAGATATAGGCAGAATGCTGAAACCTCAGGATCTTGATCAGGATGCATCCTGTATAATTCGTCTGGGCAAGAAGAGATATTACATACTGCGCTTCGAAGACTGATAAATAAGACCGCAAAATAAACACTTAAACAATCCGCTCCCTGAGCGGATTGTTTGCTTTAGCAGTAATTTCAGTCTGCAGGAGTTAGTATAAGCATCACTGTCCCCGTCTCCAGAGAAATATATGGATCGGGCTTCTCACCCTCGCGCGGACGATTCGACACAGCGGTAGATTTATTGTAAGCAAGATCAGCCTGGTCAAGATCCCATTTCATACCTTTCACAGTGAAACCCTGCACATTGTCATCCAGGGGCACAGCAGAGAAAGCCAGCTCGGATTGACTCGTCAGCGAAGTACTCGCCAGCACTTGCGGATCAAAGGCAGCTTGCAGAGGCACTTTGTCCGCAATTATCCTTACTAAAGTGAAACCATCCGACAAATATACAAGTGCACCGCAACGGGCCAGACTGGCTGCCAATAAAACATTAGTCCAACTGTGGTCCAGCCTTTTACCAAAAGGGAACAATAATAAGATACTGAAGTCAGACATGTCCTTCGTCTGCCGAAAATTTTTGACGAGAAAAGGAGCCAGATCTTCATCAATAAATCCGTCATCATGATCAGAGGAATCCGCAGCTGCGAGTGCAGACCACAGCGCATCTTTTGTATTAATCTTGACGTCAGATTCCGCCAAAAAAAGCGCAAGAGAAAGCGCGAGTTCACCGTCCGTATAATCTTTGTCTTGTGCTAATAATATTTGGGTACTTTTTTCAGGAAGACTTATTTGAGCTGAATCATTATCACCAATAACCCAATCCGGATCAATTCCGGCTGAGAGTAAGTTGTCCGCTCCGCCATCGGCAGCGATGAGGATATCAGCGAGAGAGCATAAACGTGTCACACCGTCTATGTCAGCGCACATACCTGCCAGGGCAACGGCGCAATCAAACACGTTTCAGTTCTCTGTCCAGTTCCCGCATGTCAGACTGAAACGCCTGAGCTTCGAGACCCGGATCTGCGGCGTTAAAGATAGCAGAGCCTGATACTACCATATCAGCACCGGCTCGCAAGACGTCGGCTAAGTTGTCACGGGATATGCCGCCATCCACCTGCAGACGCACTTGATAGCCCGAGTCGTCAATCATAGCCCGCGCAGAACGGATCTTATCTGTCATTTGACTTAAGTATGCCTGCCCCCCGAATCCGGGATTTACAGTCATCAAAAGCAGCATATCCATGTCCGGCAAGAGATATTTGACATCCTCCAATGGGGTTGCCGGATTCAGCGAAACACCTGCATAACAGCCTAAAGATCTGATTTCATTAAGGAGCCTTTGGGGGTGAAAGCTGGCTTCACGATGGAAAACCAAGCTGCACACGCCGGCCTCAGCAAAGCTTCTCACCTGCTCTTCAGGATTTTGAACCATCAGGTGAACATCAAGCGGTTTATCAATTTTCCCACTCAGCTGTTTTACCATCTGCGAGCCGAAAGTGATCAAGGGTACAAAAGATCCGTCCATGACATCACAGTGCAACATGTCATAGTTATCATTTAAAGCGGCAACTGAATTGCTGAGATCGGACAAGTCAGCAGATAAAATAGAAGGACACAAGAGAGTCCTGCGTGTTGCCCAGTCTTCAAATGTTTTCATTGTGTCCCTCGCTTTCAGATGTTATCAAACCAGCCGTTCACTTAGCTTCATTACTCAGAGGTCGTTGGTACGGCTGTTGTTGGTGCCGCTGTCGTAGGTGCCGCTGTCGTAGTCGTGCTTGTCGTTGGTGCGGCAGTCGTGGGTTGAGTTGTCGGTGGTGGCGGATTCATGTAAAGCTCATAATCCGCGGCATCACCCCAGGTCAGTACTATCTCATCCTGGTTAGGTATAAAAGAGGTCCCGGCTTCAATATTCTGCGCCAAGATGATAATTTTATCCTTGTGCGCGTCATTATTGGGATTTAGATTCGACTCGGAGGCCGGCCATCGCTGAACTCCATATTCAAGAACACCAAAGCTGACAAGATGGAGTCAACTTCCGTCTGCTTCTTGCCTTGCAGTTTCGGCATAGTTTTTTCAGCAGTGGTTGTTGTCGGGTTTTTGTAGTTATAGAGATCATCATAGGTGCCGACTTCCAGCATAATGGGAGTTCTGCTTGGAACTTCCGTGTCCGGAGCGGGACTTTGTTTAATAACATATTTATCGTTTTCAGGAACAGGATCTCCGGTATAGGACACTTCAGATCCGACAATCAGACCTCTGTCCTCAATCAGAGACCGGGCTGCCTCTATCGGCAAGTCGAGTAAATTAGGAACACGAACGTTTTCAGGACCTGAACTGTAAATTACCTCAATATTTTCACCGCGAGGCAGTTCCGAACCACTGGCGGGAACGGTTCTAATCACTATATCCTCGGGAACGGTATCAGAAAATTCCGGCGTGAAATAAGGCAGGAAACCTTCAGTGCGCAGCTTTTGCTCAGCCATAACTCTGGTATCCCCCACAACCTCCGGTACAACAACAGAATCCTGACCACTGGAAATATACAGAGTAAGCTTCTGACCTTGTGGACGAATCGTCAAAGATCCGTCAGATTCAGGTTCCTGACGGAAA
>JAQWBU010000017.1 GCA_028706195.1 Eubacteriales bacterium | reverse complement strand
AAAGTAGTGTCCTGATATGTAATTTATCTAATTCTATCATCATTTTAACTGAAGAATTGCAGCCACTCGACCGCCTGCTGCAGTGAATGCTCCAACTCGCGGCCAGGCTGTCACTTCTGCCCTTCCACAAAAACGAAAATTAGCTATAATAAGCGCATGGAAAATAAAGATAATAAGAAGAAAAGTTTTTTCTCATACTTACCGCGCTTCATCAGTTATTACAAACCATATAAAGGACTATTCGCAGCCGACATGTTCTTTGCGGTAGTGATAGGCGCTACCGGTCTGGCCTTCCCGTGGATCATGCGGACCCTGATCAATGAAGTTTTCACCCTGGGTGATAACGAGCGGATCATCGAGATTCTGATTCCGGCAGGTATCATTATGTTGGCTGTTTATGTGGTGGAAGCTCTGGCTACGAAATTCGTCACTTCCTGGGGACATATTCTGGGAGCGCGCATTGAACGGGATATGCGGCAGGATCTCTTCACACACATGGAGAAGCTGTCCTTTTCCTTTTTTGATGATACCAGCACGGGGCAAATGGTCTCCCGCATCATCACCGATTTGCAGGATATTACGGAGCTGGCCCACCACGGACCGGAAAACCTCCTTATCTCGCTGATCAAGATTACCGGCGCTTTCGTGATCCTGATGAACACCCACGTCGGACTCACGATGATACTGCTCTTGTTCACCGTCATCATGGGGCTGTTCACCTTTTTCTACAGGAAAAAGATGTTCCGTTCTTTTATGGATAATCGTGTCAAGATCGCTAATGTCAATGCCATCGTTAACGACAGTCTGTCCGGCATCCGTACGGTGCAATCCTATTCGCAGGAAGAGGTGGAGCTCAACAAGTTCCATGAAGGCAATCAGGAGTTTTACCAGTCAAAAAAGAATATGTACACGGTTATGGGCACTTACCACTCGACTAATGGTTTCCTGCAGGGTCTGCTCTACGTGGTCACTATCGTCGCCGGCGGTGTTTATGTTGTTCGCGGCAGTCTGAACCCGGGTGACCTCTATCTATTCGTGCTTTACATCAATATGTTCCTGCAGCCCGTGCGCACCCTGATTCAGTTTAATGAGCAGCTGCAGCAAGGCATGACAGGCTTCCTGCGCATGTGTCAGATCCTGGACACTGAACCGGAAATTCAGGATTTGCCCGGCGCGATTGATGTCGGTTTGCTCAGAGGTGACATCAGGTTTGAGGATGTGACTTTCACATATAAAGATGCTGACGAGCCCGTTTTGGAAGATTTTTCGCTTGATATAAAGGCTAAACATGCGGTTGCTCTGGTCGGTCCTTCGGGTGTCGGTAAATCAACTATCTGTTCTTTGATCCCCCGTTTTTATGATATGGATAAGGGTGCGATCACGATTGACGGTATTGACATCCGCAATATGACGCTGCGCTCTCTGCGTGACAATATCGCGATGGTGCAGCAGGATGTATATCTTTTCAACAGCTCAGTGCGTGACAATATCGCCTACGGTCAGTATGACGCCACCGACGAGCAGATCATCGCGGCAGCCAAGCAGGCCAATATTCATGATTTCATTATGTCTTTGTCAAAAGGCTACGACACTATGGTCGGCGAGCGCGGCGTGCGTTTTTCCGGTGGTGAAAAACAGCGCATCTCAATTGCCAGGGCCTTTCTGAGGAATCCTCCGATCCTTATTCTGGATGAGGCGACCTCTTCTCTCGATAACGTGAGCGAACGCGCAGTGCAGGAGTCGCTGGACCGTCTTTCTAAAGACCGTACCACGATCGTAATCGCGCACCGTCTCTCTACAGTACGAAATGCCGATGAGATTCTGGTTTTGTCTGATGAAGGGATCAGCGAGCGCGGCACACATGAGGAGCTGATGGCACTGGGCGGCGAATATGCCGACTTGTACCGGATACAGTTTGAAGATTTGAGCGCAAAAGGCAGGAACTAATTTGATGGCTGCATAGAGTTGTGCCTGGCACCAAACCATGCAGCGGCAGCAGATGACACAAAAGGAGTAGTATCTCATGCAAGTGGACAAGATTCTAATTATTGACCTGGGCGGCACGAGGAACGCCGAAATAGCGCGCGAACTGCGACGCTATCTGGTATATAGCGAAGTGCACCCTCACGACATCACAGCGGCAGAACTGGCTGAGATCAAAGATATTCGCGGCGTAATCATTAACAGCGGTCCCAATCGCGAGGTGGACGGCGTTTTGATAGAACCCTCTCCGGCTGTCATGGCACTTAATGTGCCCTTTTTGCACACCGGTTATGACGGACATCCCAATCTGCCTGTCGATGCAAAAGAGCGGACAAAACTGCTGCACGAATTCATCTTCGACACCTGTAAAGCGACACCTAACTGGACAATTGACAACTTTTTGGAGTGGAAGAAGGCCGAAATCAAAGAAGAGGTCGGCGACAAAAAGGTTCTGCTCGCCCTTTCGGGCGGCGTGGATTCCACAGTGCTGGCAGCGTTATTGGGCCAAGCAATCGGCGATCAGCTGACCATGATACACGTCAATACCGGCCTGATGCGCAAAAACGAATCGGAACAGATCCGTGATGTTTTCGGCACTAAGTTCCCCGGTCAGTTAATTTATGTAGATGCCTCGGAACGTTTTCTGAAAAAGCTTGAAGGTGTTGCTGAGCCTGAAGCGAAGCGCAAGATTATCGGCAATGAGTTTATTTACGTGTTCGAAGAGGAATCCGGCCGACTGAAAGATATCGAGTTTCTGGCACAGGGCACAATTTATCCGGATATTATCGAGTCAGGCACCAAGACGACAAAAATGATAAAGAGTCACCATAATGTGGGTGCTTTGCCGGAAGAGATGCAATTCAATCTGATCGAACCGCTGAAGACGCTTTTTAAGGACGAAGTCCGCAGCTGTGGTCACGCCCTGGGCGTGCCTCCTGACTTGATCAATCGCCAGCCCTTCCCCGGGCCGGGCTTGGCTGTTCGCTGTATTGGCGCTATCACGCGCGATCGTCTGGAAGCAGTGCGCGAGTCAGACGCAATTTTGAGGGAGGAATTTGCCAGAGCCGGCCTGAGCAATAAGGTCTGGCAGTATTTCACCGTTGTGCCCGATGTCAGATCGACCGGCATGCGCAATAAAGAACGCAGCTACGAATGGCCCTGCATTATTCGCGCGGTTAACTCTATTGATGCTATGACCGCCTCGGTGGAACCGCTTTCTTACGAACTGCTGGCGAGGCTTACTGAGCGGATTACAAGCGAAGTTGAGGGAATCAACCGCGTGCTCTACGATGTCACGCCGAAGCCTCCGGGAACGATCGAGTGGGAGTAATATCGAGAGGTTTTTTACAAATAATATTGACCTTTTTAAGCTCCAGTCTTCATGGCCGGGGCTTTTTTTATTTTCATAAGTAAACGCAGGAGGATAGAATAGATATTCGAAACGTGGGAGTTGAAAAATCGCAAACGTGGGAGTTGAAAACTCAGAAAGATGGGAGTTATGTGCCATAACTGGCTGAAATTAAATAGACAGAACGGAAAGCATCTTATTAAAATGACTTAATGTGGAGTAGACTTAAAATGGGTGGGAAGATAATGAGTAAGAAAAAAGCAAATAAAGTATCTCAGTGACCGGGGGAAATTTATATGAAGCAAGTTACTAAAGTAAAATTTGCCGGAACAGCTTTATTGCTCTCTTTGTTTTTCAGCTTAATATTTCCTGCACAAAGTCTGGCTGATTCGCAGCTGCAAGTACAGCTGAGTCAGGATAAATTGGCCTATGACGAAAGTGTCGTTGTGACATTTGACTATCCCGAAAACTCAAACGATAAATTGTCCGAATTTTTCATCAATGCCTCAGAGCTGGGTTATAAAAGAGAAATACGGGTTGATCCACTACTTAAGGAGCAGACTCTGACTGTCTCTTCTCAGATAAGCCCGGGGCTGAAAGAATTAGAGGTCACTCAGGTATACGAGTCGGGACAGGAGTTTACTGAGACCTTTCAGATAGAGGTCATTGATCAGGCCCTGGACGAAGGTGACTTTTACTGGGATGAAGCGATCATCTACTTTCTTCTCACTGATCGCTTCTATAACGGCGATCCCTCTAATGACGATCCTAACGGCGAAGATTACGATACTTCACATTTCGAAACCTATCACGGCGGTGACTTTGCCGGAATTATAGAAAAGCTGGATTATTTAGAAGAGCTGGGCGTGAATACCATCTGGATCACTCCCATTGTTGATAATATCGATTTTAATGTCAGGTCAGAGCAGGAAGGCCAATACCAATACGGATACCATGGTTATTGGGCTAAGGATTTCACAGTCATTGATGAGCATCTGGGTGATTTAGAGAGCTTCCATCAGCTTATTGATGAGGCCAGTGAGCGCGGCATGAAAATCATGCTGGATGTAGTCATAAATCATGCCGGATACGGCATGAAGACCAGCGACTACTCCGATGTGCCAAACTTCCCCAGCCCTGAAGAACAGGCTGTTTTCGATGGTATGCTGCGTTTAGAACCTCTGGAAAATCATCAAATCATAGGAGAGTTAGCCGGCCTTCCTGATTTCATTACTGAAGATCCGGAAGTCCGTGATCAGATCATTGAATGGCAGAGAGCATGGATTGACAAGTCCAGGACAGAAAAGGGAAATTCCATCAGCTATTTCAGAGTTGATACGGTAAAGCACGTGGAATCCACCAGCCTGAAAGCCCTGAATAATGCCTTTGTCAAAACTGACTCTACTTTCAAAATGGTCGGTGAATATTTTGATGGAGATATTTTTATAAACGGTGGCGTTTTGGATGGCGGCGGCATGGACGGCGTTCTCGATTTTGAATTCAAAAACATAGCCAGAAACTACCTGAGAGGGAATTTCGAAGAGTCTGAAAAACAACTGAAAGCCAGAAATCAAGCTATTAACAATACCCGCACAGCCGCCCAGTTTCTGAGTTCTCATGATGAGGACGGGTTTTTGAAAGTGAGCTTAGGCGGGGATGAGGGCTTATTTAAAGTAGCAGCTACCCTGCAGCTGACAGCCAAGGGTCAGCCTGTGATTTATTACGGAGAAGAAATTGCTCAAAGCGGAAAAAACGCCAGCAATATGGATGAGGGAGAATTCAGCGAAAACCGCTACGACTTTGACTGGGAGCGCACAGATAGCAGCGATATGCTGGACCACTATAAAAAACTTCTGGAAATACGCAATCAGCACACTCCGATTTTCACCAGAGGTGAACGCAAGTCTTTACTAGCAGATAAGGATATGGGAATCAGTGTTTTTGAAAGAGAGTATGCGGGACAGCATATGATTGTCGGCTTGAATTTGAAGGAGGACGCTCAGTGGTTCAAGATTGAAACAGACCTCGACAGCGGCTTCAAGCTTCAGGACCTGTATTCAGGAGAAAGTTACACCGTTGAAGACGGCGGCTTAGTTCGCGTTTTGGTCCCGGGAAAAGATGAGGGCGGAAGCGCAATTGTCCTAGTGGATTCTCCTATATCAAAAGTAAGCTTTCCGCAGGAAGGCGAGATTAAGCCGACCACTTCCACGGAAGAATCCACAAGTTTCGTCAAAGAGTCGGAAAATGCCACAAGTGATGAAAGTTCAGATAAAGAATCGACAAATTCTCCTTATCTGATTCTTGGCATAGCGCTGGCAGCTATATTACTTGTAGCTCTTGCTCTAGGCTATGTTCTCTACAGGAAAAGGAAATCTTGAAAAATATAAGCCTGTGCTTCAATGATGTAAGATGTAATTAAAGCAACATTTACGGAACTAACATCAGTTCACGATGCATAGTAAGGGGGAAAGACCTGTGCGTAAAGATTTGGAAATTCTACAGCAAGGCATGTTAAATGAAGTTGAAGGCGCGACCTTTTATCGCATGGCTGCCGAACAGGCAGAAGATGAAGAAATCAAGGAAAACTTTCTTGAACTGGCTGAAGAAGAAGACTCACATTATTCTTATCTGAAAAGTATGTTTAAAGTAATAACTGACGATAAGAAAATAGATTTTGACAGCTTAGTGAATCAGGCAGACAGTCCCAATATTTTTGTCTGGGAAAAGAGAGAAGTAGACAAGCCAGAAATACTAGTTACTGTCTATGGCATGGCCATACAAAACGAAAAAAAGTCTATTGACTTCTATCGCGACAAGCAAAAGGAAGTTGAATCAGAAGATGTGCTCAAACTTCTGAAGCTGCTTGAGAAATGGGAGTATGAACACCTGAAGCAGTTCCTGCCGCTGTATGAATATTACAAGGAACAATGGTGGTTCGATCAGTCCTTTGCACCATTTTAGTTAATAAAAAAGAACCGATCCTTCGCTTTTCGCCGGGATCGGTTTTTTCTTGTATCTGTCTTTATTTATTTATAAGTTTTAATTATTCGGCCTGAAGCGCCTCAATCACTTCGCTCAGGTCCGGAAGTTCGCTTAATTTGTATTCCCTAGCATAAGAAATAATACCGGCTTCGTCGACAACAACATTCGCACGGCCACTTGTGCCCATATCTTCATTGTAGACACCATAGGCTTTTGACATTTCACCTTTCGGTTCGAAATCCGCCAGGATCAGTGTTTTTTTCAGGCTGATCGCCTTGGCCCACACGGATTTGGAAGGCTGTGCGTCTACAGATATTCCCAGAACTACATCAATGCCGGCCTCTTGTAAGCGTTTGTAATTCGTTTCCAATGAGCGCATCTGATCTGTGCATACAGCAGTAAAAGCCAGTGGATGCCAGGAAATCAGCACCTTCTTCCCTTTTAATTCACTCAGGCTTACGTCATTTCCGTATTGATCTTCCAGTGTAAAATCCGGAGCTTTATCACCTTTTTTTAACATTTTAGCTTCTCCTTTTTCATTCCTAAGCAAGTTTATTTTTTCCTTAGTCATATAATACTCAAACCCTTTACTTTCCTTAAGGTCGGTAACATTTCAATATCCAATGAGACTGTTGTCATCATGTAGCACATTGTGATACAATACTGTCTGTGTAGGAGGAATAATTCATGGGTACAAAGACTACAACTATTCGCTTCAATGAAGAAGAGCAGAAGATAATTGATGCATACATGGAATTCCAGGATCAGCCCATTTCCACTGTTATCAAAGATGCTCTGTTTGATGATATCGCGGATTTCTTTGACAGCGTTTACTTTGAATCCTCGATTGAATACAACGAGAAGCATGATAAAAAATACACAACTGAAGAGTTGTTAAAAGAACTTGGAATTGATTAATGGCTAATTGGCGTCTTCGATGGAGTGAGTCCGCGCTCAAAGACCTTAGAAAATTGGATAAACATATCGCTAAGGTTATAGTCATGAAAACTCACTCAAGTCTCGACAATATAGACGACCCAATGGCTGTATTGTCGTCGCTCAGATATGCAAAAAAAGGGCAATACAAGTACCACATCGGTTTTTATCGCGTCATCTGTCTGCTCATAGATAATGAATGCATTGTTGAGGCGGTAAGCGTCGGACATCGCAGGGATGTATATAAGTAATAGCGGTCGATTGGAATAATTTGGTAAATTGGGTGCCTGGCAGCATAAAAAAGAACTGCCGGTTAAGGCAGTTCTTTTTTCAAAATTCAGTTTCCAAAAGGAATTTATCCCACAGTTAATGTAATCTCAACTCTGTTGTCAAAGGATGCTTTAATTGCAGCGATGATGTCGCCATGACCGTCATTTAAACTCATTGTTGCAGAAGTTGTAATGTCAGCCAGCATTGCTTTCTCATCGTCTGATAAGGCATCATATTTTTCCTTATCTTCCGCTTCGTCACTTCCTTCCTTAAGCGGTCTGCCGTTTAAATCTGAAGTGTATTTTGCAAACCAGTCTTCAACTTCTTCAACTGTCATGCCGATGAAGGTTTCCTCGTACTTTTCAATTTGATCAGTCCAGGTACCCGTGCCCATTACATAAGAGTCACCGCGTTGTCTCTTAGTCTTCCATCCTGCTATTTCTTCTTTGAAAGCTTCTTCAGTTTGTTCTAAGACACTGTCCACTGTCCCATCATGGTTTTCGTCATAGTTAAAGCTTTGTCCCGGGAAGCCGGTCAAGTGAGGCATACCGTCTCCGTCATAGTTTGGAGTCGCTACTTCTAATTGGTCGATATAGATCGAAACGATCTTTCCGTCTGCATCAAAAAGAGTATTCGCGAAGATTTGATTTACAGACCAAACCTGAACATCTTCAGAATCTTTTCCCGGGCCGGTGCGTCCCATATTGGCTAGGCCAAAGCCCTGAGCTGCTGCTGCTTTGATATCAAGAGGAACTCTCGCTTCATAAGCATTTTTAATTGCAGCGATGATGTCGCCATGACCGTCATTTAAACTCATTGTTGCAGAAGTTGTAATGTCAGCCAGCATTGCTTTCTCATCATCTGATAAGGCATCATATTTTTCCTTATCTTCCGCTTCGTCACTTCCATCCTTAAGCGGTCTGCCGTTTAAATCTGAAGTGTATTTTGCAAACCAGTCTTCAACTTCTTCAACTGTCATGCCGATGAAGGTTTCCTCGTACTTTTCTATTTGATCAGTCCAGGTACCCGTGCCCATTACATAAGCGTCACCGCGCTGTCTCTTGGTCTTCCATCCGGCTATTTCTTCTTTGAAAGCCTCTTCGGTTTGTTCCAAGACGCTGTCCACTGTCTCATCATGGTTTTCGTCATAGTTATAGCTTTGTCCCGGGAAGCCGGTCAAGTGAGGCATACCGTCTCCGTCATAGTTTGGAGTCGCTACTTCTAGCTGGTCTATGTAGATTGAGAGAATTTTTCCATCTCCGTCAAACAATACATTGGCGAAGACCTGATTTACAGACCAAACCTGAACATCTTCCGAATCTTTTCCCGGGCCGGTGCGTCCCATATTGGCTAAGCCAAAGCCCTGAAAAACTTCAGCGGTAGATGCATCTACGGGCGGTTTTGTCTCTTTAATCTCATCTTCCGGTGCCGGGTATTTTACAGGATCTAATGCATTTTTGACTGCATAAATGATACCGTTGCTAGTGCCGGTGGCTCCGGACACTGCGTCCACATCGGGAGAATTAGCTTTGACTATTCTGCCGGGTATTTCGTCAAAAGCCGCATCAGATATTCCCGGTGTCTCCTTGTCTCCTTTAGCTTCTACTGAAACAATCTTATCGCCTTTTTTCACTACTGTAACAGTAATTTCTCCGACATAACCTTTTCCTACTCCGGTAAGAGTTTTGGTTTCTCCTTCTTCTCCTGCACATGCAAGCATACTAAATGCTAAAGCAAGTATCAGCATCAATGCGATTATTCTTTTCATTTTCACCTCTCTGGTTACTTGGTATATTTTCACAAATATAATTAAATATTCTAGCGCTAATGCATGATGTATACAATAAGCATTTTTTGCTCAAGTTACATTATTCCCGCCTCTGGGGTATGCTGAAAAATACTGTATTGAGTCAAGTGAAACTTCTCGGGCAAGCTTATGAACCGGTTGCTGAATGTGCAGCAAAAGGAGGGGTACAGACATGGGAAAAATAGTAGCTATAGGTGGCGGGGAACTCGCTCTGGATGAGACCCGCCTGATCGACGAATACATTGTTAAGCTAGCCGGGAAGCCGGAGCCCCGGCTTCTCTTCATACCGACAGCCAGCTCAGACGCCGCAGGATATATTGAAACCGTCGAGAAGAAATTCGGCGCTCTTGGCTGCAGGGTTGATTCCCTCTGTCTTATATCTGAATCCTACGACGATGCTGAGATCCGGGACAAAATATTATCCGCCGATATCATTTACGTCGGTGGCGGTGACACCGACCTGATGATGCAAAAATGGCGCGAATTTAAGGTCGACGACTACCTCAGAGAAGCCTACACCAGGGGGATTGTCCTTTCGGGGCTGAGCGCAGGCTCGATCTGCTGGTTTGATTTCGGGCACAGTGACAGCATTTCCTATAGAAATAAGGGGCAGTGGGATTTCATTCGGGTTTATGGCCTGGGACTGATCCCGGCAGCGCATGCCCCGCACTATAACGAAGAAGGACGTGAAGGCTTCGACGCCATGGTGCTGGCAGAAAGATGCAGCGGTATTGCTTTGGAAGATAATGTCGCCCTGCTTGAAATCGACGGCGAGTATGAGATTATAAAAGCAGACAAAAACAGGAAAGCGTATCTTCTGTGGGCACAGGATGGCCGGCTGGAGAAAATTGAACTGCCCGAGGGCAAAGTAAATTATTCGCTTTGACAAAGCAAGGGAGGAAATGATGCAAGAAACAGGAAGATGGGATCTGAGTCCACTATATGAAAGTATGGACGATCCGAAGATAGAAGAGGACTTCGCAAAACTCACGAAAATAGTCGAAGGCAGCCGCAGCTTTTTTGAAAAAGAGGCGGATGCTGCAGAGCTGATCAAAGACGGTGTTAAACTGGCTGAGGAATTAAGCGAACTGGTACATCGACTGGCTGCCTATTTCTCACTGCTCATGAATGCTGACACCAGCATCAGCAAGACGGTCGCTTATCTGAATCGCATTCAGGGCATAATGGCAGGTTTTCAACCTTTCGAAGTCGGGTTAAAGCGCCTGATCGCAAAACAGGATATCGACGAACTGGTGAAGGTCGAAGAGTTGCAGCACTACAATTTCATGCTGCGCGAGAGCAAAGACGAGGCCGCCTATCTGATGGATGCCGAGTTGGAAGAACTGATCGCTCATCTGGATATTTACGGCGTCGGCGCCTGGGAAAATCTCTTTGATCAATTAACTTCAACTGTCAGCGCTGACTTTGACGGTGAAAAGAAGACCATGACCGAGCTGCGCAATCTGGCTTACGATCCTGATCAAAAAGTGCGGCATCAAGCTTATGAAGCTGAGCTTTCGCTATACCCTAAAGTCGAAAAATCTCTGTCGGGCGCTCTGAACTCGATTAAAGGCCAGGTGCTTTACCTGACTGACAGGCGCGGTCACGCCAGCCCTCTGGACGAATCGCTGTTCCGCAATCGCACCAGCCGCAAGACTCTGGATGCAATGATTGAAGCCATCATTGAGAAGAAGGATGTTTTCGTCCGTTACTACAAGGCTAAGGCCAGATACTTCGGCCAGGAGAGCCTGCACTGGGCTGACATGTTCGCTCCAATCGGGAAAATGCCCAGTGGTTATACGGTGGAAGATTCCAGAGAAATGCTGGTCAAATCTTTTGAAAAACTGCATCCTCCGATTGCTGAAGTGATGGATAAAGCTTACGAGAACAATTGGATCGACTTTTACCCCAGAGAGAATAAAGTCGGCGGGGCCTTTTGCTCCAATCTGGCGATAATCAAGCAAAGCAGGGTTTTGTCGAATTTCGACGGTTCTTTCAGCGCTATTACGACTTTGGCTCATGAGCTGGGACACGCCTATCACGGCTCTCGCATCGAAGATCATGCCCCCCTCAACCGCAGTTATTCCATGCCGGTAGCGGAAACAGCCTCCACCTTCAACGAAAGACATTTCGTGCTGGAGCAGGTCGAGGCCAGTGATGATCCACAAGTAAAATTGGGTTTGCTGGACAGCTTGCTGATGAGCAGCAGTCAGACTTCCTGCGATATCCTTTCACGCTTTCTCTTTGAGCAGGAAGTTTTTGCACGTGTCGAAAACGAATATCTGCGCTCGGAGGATCTGCAAAAGATCATGCACGAGGCGCAGCTGAAGGCTTACGGCGACGGCTTGGATGAAGACAGTCTGCATCCTTATATGTGGGCCTGTAAAGGACATTATTACTCCGCATCCCGCAGTTTTTACAACTATCCCTACGCTTTCGGAGATTTGTTCTCGGTCGCCCTATACGATAAGGCGCAAAAAGAAGGCTCCGCTTTCATGGAAAAATACGATGAGATGCTGACTGCGACTACAGTATCCTCTGCCGAAGAAACGGGCGCCCTGGTCGGGCTTGATCTGACGGATAAAAAAACCTGGATTAGCAGTATGGAGTCCTTTGAACCCCTGGTCGCAGAGTTCGAGAAACTTATACCCTAAAGAGAAATTTAGTGTCGTGATGTGGTGCCTTGCATGGATTCGTGCCTGGCACCACTTTATGCATTAACGCAGCAAAGCCTGCAGGTTTTCGCACCAGTTTTCCACGGAACGGTGAATTACACGACCGACAAAGCTCTCTCTTAGTGCCTGCAGCGAAGGGGTCCTCTCCAGCAGCATGCGGGCAGCGGCATATTCCGCTTGCTCCAGCTGAGTATCTGTCAGGAAAAGCAGTTCACGCCGGAAATCACTAGCTTCAAAAGCGCGGTTCAACGTTCGCAGGAAAGTCTTGAAATCACCTTTGGTATCGAAAACATAAGTCGCCGTCTTTTCATCCGGGAAGGCAAATTCCAGCACCGCCTTCTGACCGTCTTGTGAAGGCATTACAGTCCAAAGAGCCCAGCTTGACACTTCCTTCTGTTCCGCTTCTTCCCGCTCCGCTTCCTCCGAATCTTCAGCTTCGGGGGCAGGAACAAACTTGTAACCGACAGCCAGCTCGTCGTCTGCGCAAATTTCGCGCAAAGCCCCACTATATTCAGCCAAGGAAACCTCTGACCATTTCTTTTCCAGAGTCCCGGCCAGAGCCGGAAAAGCAGCTCGCAGCTGAGCCAGCTGCACAGCAACACCTTCAGGCAAGAGGCGTGCCGCCTGCACGGCCTGATCCCGGCTCAGCTCAGGCTCCAACTGCTGCAGCAGCTCTGCGTTACGAGACTTCAGTTTGAGGATGGCGTCTGTGATCCCGGATTCCAGGGGATCGAGATCGTAGCCGAGCCGGGAGAAGCTGTATTGTTCAGCTGCTCCAAGGGACAAAGTCAGCAGATAGTTTTCCACCATGATTCCGGAAACAAAGGCGAAGGCTATGCGCCGCGCGTCAAGATTTGGCGGCAGCAGAAGCAGGCAATCATCAAAAACACGCAAAACAGCCTGCCCCTCGCGCCCATCATATTTGTAAGCTGAATTTTTTACTTCCAGCAGCAGTGAGCCTTCAGGCTGAAAGACAGACTGGACTTTCTGATTGAAAGCCTGGCAAAGATTGAGATAAAAGGACTCTTCTTCCATGCCGATGCGCGAAAGTTCAATCGGGCCGACCCTGCTATCTATAATAATCTTATGGTTTTGCCGGCTTAAGGAGCTAACAGAATCATAGGCGACAAAGACAGAATCCAAAATTCCGCTCAAGCGGACACCTTCCGCTTCTATCGTAATTTCCAGATTGCCTCCAATTAAGGGTGATTCCACTTGTCCGCGATAAACAGCGGCGGAATAATCCGGAGCTGAAGTTTCAGCATTCATATCTTGCTCCCCTCTCAGAGTTTGGAGCCGCAGCCCCCACAAAACTTCACGCCGGGAGGATTCTGGAAGCCGCATTCACCGCAAAGACCCGGGTCCGGGGCCGGAGCTGCCAAATTCGAGCCACAGTTATTGCAGAACCTGACATTTTGTGCATTTTTCGCCCCGCAGACCGAACATTCCTGCAAGGCCATGGAAGCACCGCAATTATTGCAGAACTTGCCCGTACCGGCGGGCTTACCGCAGGAAGGACAGATCGTGGTTTTGCTCTCAATCGCACCCCGCCAGACAGTCGCCTCTTCTCCGGCCAGATCGATATTACGCCGCATAGCCTCGGCCCGCGCTTGCGCCACATAGATCTCCTGCCGCGGAGCGCATTCAGTACAGAGCCCCTCGTCTTCGTTGAAGCAGGATTCACAAACATATTTATGGCAGCTGTGGCAACGGTGGAAATGGCGCTGTGACTCATTTTGCGCCTGCTCAAAAGCAATCTCATGTTCTTTGCGCCATTCCGGAGACTGCCCTTCGAAGCGTTCCGACAGAACGCTGCCGCCGCGCTCCACATCGTAACCGAGGCTGCTGACCCTTCCGCCCAGGAAAGAGCCGAGAACCCCGATGCCCTGAGTCAGGCCGCGCAGATTCTTGCCCTTTTTGTAAGTCTCGCTCTCGATAAAACTGCTTCTGAATCCGTCATTGCAAATATCACAGTAGAAGGTAAACTCAAAACCCGCTTCAGTCGAGTTGTCCTCATAATTCCGTGTAAAAGATTTCAACATTTTCGTCCCTCATTTCCTCTTTTTATTGCCTTTGAAAACTTTGCCGCAGGCGGTACATTTTTCATTTTGAAAAAACTGCAGCTCGCCGCACCTTTTGTTCTGACATGGGATCAGCAGACTGTAGCCGCAGGCCTGACAGCGTTCTTCGACAAAAGTCTGCTGTCCGCAGTTGGGGCAGGCTACAAAAAGCGGCCGTCCACATGCTGAACAGATAGTCTGTGTCTTCTCGATCGGTTTCAGGCAAGTGGGGCAGAGATGGCCGAAAGGACTGCGGCTGTTGCAATAGACGCAGTATCGGGCATCATGGTCGATCAGATTCCCGCAATGAACGCAGGGATGCTTGTATCCAGCCATAGATTTCTCCATCGGGTGTCGATTGTTGTTCAGGGGTCACAGCGACCCTAGACGTTTTGATTAGATTCAGCTGACGAATCAGCGGCCAATGTTCCGGGGAGGCTGCGTTAAGAAACAGATGGCGTAGTAATCTTCAGTTAAAGCGTCAACAGCGCGTGTGTAAGTGTGCCTTCACTAATTGAAATTTAGCATAAAACGTCATGTTTTGCTATCGAATATTGATGTCGCTTCATAATTAAACTATAAATTACTTTCTATTACTTGAGTTAAATAAGTCTTGTCAAATTATTGGATGCTTGAATATCTCTAAGATTCGTAATTTTTGGCTCAATTATATAAAAACTTCACCATATATAGTAATCTAGACTTATATAGTTTATCTATATTTCACATCAGATGCGGAAGGAGTCCGACTTATGACAAAACTTAGCATGATCGAAGGAATCGCAGAAGCAAATGAATCCAAGTTGAAGGCTGCAGGAGTTAATTCTATGGAAGCCTTGCTGGAGACAGGCAGCACGAAAAAAGGCAGGGCTGAACTTGCTGAAAAGTCTGGAATCTCTGAAAAGCTGATTCTCAAATGGGCCAATCACGCTGATCTGGCCAGAGTCAAAGGTATCGGAGGCCAGTATTCCGAATTGCTGGAAGCGGCCGGTGTTGACACGGTCCCAGAGCTGGCGATGCGCAATACACACAATCTTTACGAAAAAATGTTGGAAGTTAATGAGGCGAAAAATTTAGTCAGGAGACCTCCCAGCGAAAAGATGATCGAAGACTGGGTTAAACAGGCCAAGGCTCTTCCGAGGGTATTGGAGTACTAGTTAACTTAAGAAAAGCCACAAACAGGCTCATCTGAGCCTCAGCCATAAAAGCAAAATAAAAGCAGCCTGTCTCGAACAAGCTGCTTTTTTAATTATTCAAGTCCTGCTCTTATTCTTCGCGCTGATGCAGCGCAGCTCCGATCGCCGTGGCAAATTCAGCTCTTTCGGGAACGATCATTTCGATGCCGTAGAGCACAGAGAAAGCTTTGAGGGTATCTCGTCCCTGAGTAACCCGGACCATATTGCCGGTGAAAACCACCTGATCCACGCCTGCCAGACGGGCTGACAGAACAGATGCCGTTCCCACGGACTGAAAGACCAGATTAACAATGCCGAGCGCCAGATCATCGGGCCTCGCCTTATCATTAACTTTGCCGAAGTTCGAGGCGGTGGTATTTGCTGAAAGGCCCCCGATCGCCTCACGAGAAATATCGCCTATAGTCAAATCAACATTTTCCAGACTGCCATGATCGGCCATCTCCGCCACTGTAGCGAAATCGCGCACCTGTAACATACGGTCAGCCAGCCCCAATAAGGTGCCGCCACCGACTCCGGAACCGATGATGTGTCTGGTCGTTTCCTGATCAGCGTAGACAATTGAAGTACCGGTACCCATGCTGACGACAACCGCCCGTTCCAGGCCTGCGACATACAATCCGCCGAGACCGGTCGCGTTAAACTCAGGCACCTTGCGCGTAGGGCAGTCAAAGAGATTACCGTTGATTGCGGAGGAACCTACTCCCGTGGTTCTGATCTCTTCCACCTCTGCCAGCTTCAAACAGTTTTCCCGCAGGAACTTTCCTAAAGCTCCGTAAGCGGAAGCTACGGGATCGCTGGCCTGAACCAGTTTTTCCGTCAGGAGCTTGCCATTCTTGAAACCGACGATTTTGGTAGTGGTGCCGCCGATATCCAAACCGATAACGACGCCTTCCGAGATTTCTATGGAGTTTATACGATCAGCATTATTCATAAGATGTCCCCCATCAGGATGTCCTGCAAATCAGACTAAGGTTTCAGCGTAAGGAAACGCTTGGATAACTTTATGCCCTGACGCCTTAATATGCGCCAGCGGTCACTAGACATGTGATTCATGATGAAGAGTATATTGCTTCTGACCCGCCGATACATGGCTTTGTCCACTCTCCTCATCCAGCCCCAGAGTTTTTCCAGGCGGTCATAATCCTTCTCATCTTCTTTTATCATCAGGGATAAGGCGCAAGTTGATACGATGGCCGTAAGATAAGTGTACATATATTCCCGCTGCGATTCGTCACGCACGTCATCTTCCAGACGGTAAACGTCGTAAAGCATACGCGTGATGCGCAGCAGATCGTCGACCTTCTTCGTGATATCCTCGGTCCCGTTGCCGTTGAAATTCACCGTGTAGCGCACATCATAATCCGCGTAATAGAGGTGTTTAATATAGGGCAGAGGTAAATAGGAGTAAACGTACTCGGCCAGATCAGAACCCTCAGGCATACGCAAGGGAGACTTTTGCAGCTGGGAGCTGCGAAACACAGAGTTATTCATAGTGAACAGCCGGGAACGGCTGAAACGCTTTAACTCACTCCAGTCATACTGAGTGAACGCCATGGGAAATATTTTTTCCAATGACATGATCTGCCACTCGTCTTCAAGTTCTTCTTCCAGGACATTATAAGCGACGATTCCAACTGTCGAGGCAAGATATCCGGGACGCAAAACGTGCAATAATTTCGAAAAAGCCTGGGCTTTCAGAGTTTCATCGCCTGACAGTAGCAGATACCATTCGCCTTCAGCCTCTTTGATCGAAGCATGCACCTCGCTGCCAATGGCCTGATGCTTAGACTGATAAACACGCACAGTCATATCGCGTTCCGAGAAATATTCTTTTGCGGTCTGAGCGAAATCGGCATCATCTGCTCTGCAGATTATTGAAAGATCCAGCTTGGCTATGTCGCTGGCGCTCAATTCGTCCAAAAAGGAAAACGTTTCACTAGCTGTACGCGCTCCGTGATTGTTTCCGGTCATGACTAAAGATAATACTGGCTTCATCTCATTGCTGGCCCGTTATAGGTCTTAGCCCTTCCGCTTGCTGCAGCCCCTCTGAAAGCTTCGGCCGAGAAGTGTCCGTCATCAAAATCGATACGGGTTGAGCGTGGAGCAAAGACAAAGATGTATTGTGAAACCATTTGCAGTATGCCACCTATGGCATAGGCGGATCCGGACACGATATCCTGAAAGCGGACGCGGATGTCCTGACTCATGCGCTCTGTATTGCAAATGACTGTATAACCGGATTTAACGTGATCACAGACAGGCCAGGCTGAATCGATATCAACAGCTTCCACCAGCATCACGGTATGCTGCGAATCATTGCGGGCATCTCTGATGTCAACAACACGATTATCGCGTGCAGCCCTCTTGGGCTGCCGCTCAACTACGGGCTCATCATAGGGGCGATTCGCAACTTCATAATCCTCTTCATAATAGTCGTCGAAATCTTCTTCAGGCGGGTTTCCAAGTAATTTATTCAGGAAGCTCATACGTTCATCCTCCAAATATCAGCTTAAATCCATTATAGTTTCGCTCTGGCTGAGTTTCAAGAAAACACAGGCTCGTGATTTCAACACTCATTAATGTATACAGGTCTTTTAAGTGTACCAGTAAATGCTCCTTACTGGTACCGGGAGCCAAAGATCGCGCTTCCGATCCGCAGCATAGTACTGCCTTCCACTATCGCCTGATGATAGTCATTGGTCATGCCCATCGACAAGTGATCAAAGCCGGGCAAATCCATCCTGGCGCAGAGTGCTTCCTGCAACAACCGCGTCTCTCTGAAAATCGGTCTCGTCTCTTCGGGATCTTCGAAATGCGGAGCCATGGTCATGAGCCCGCGAAAGCGTATGTGCGAAAAACGCTCTCTTTCCTGAAGAATCGGTTCAATTTCTTCACTTTGAAACCCTTGTTTACTTTTCTCCCCTGAAATATTTACCTGCAGGAGAACATCGGTCACGCAGCCGGCCTGAGCCGATCTCTTCTCGATCTCTTTAATCAGGCGCAGAGAATCTACCGAGTGAATCATGGCAACGCGGCCCACAATCTGCCGCACCTTGTTTCGCTGCAACGTTCCAATCATATGCCAGTTGCAGAACTTATTTTCCGCCTCGTAATGATCGATTTTGCCGGTCAGTTCCTGCACCTTGTTCTCACCCAGATCCTTATGACCCAGATCCAAAATGGCATCTATATCTTTAGTGTCAAAATTCTTGGTCACCGCTATCAGCCTGACCGAATCAGCCGGTCTCCCGGCCCTGACCGCAGTTTGTCTGATATCCTCCTGCAAAGCCTGGTAGGCACTTTGGATCTCCAACTTACGATCTGTATTCATATCAGCAAATGAAGCTGTCAAATTAACATCCCCCTTTTGAGATTATTTATTTCATGTATTTTAAATTCGCAGCATGTCGAATTTTTCAAAAAACGACATACGGCGTTAAAAGCTCATCTTATTCGAGTAGACTGCCGGCCTCGCTGGTCCATGGATTTAGAACATAAAGGTCGTTTTCCACCGGGGCCCGGCTGTCGCCCGTCCGGCCTTCAATGATAGCATGAGTGCTGTCCTGAGCCCGAACGAAGACAATAACCTCTTCTGCGACGCCGTCTCTTATCTTAAGCAGTCGGGCGATTTTATCCGTTTCCGAATAATCATAAAGGCTTTGCCGCGGAACTATCATTCCGGAATGCTTCTTCACAATAAAATCAGCTTGTCGGATGATTTGCTCGTCCAGCAAATCTCCGAAAGCTGATTGGCTCTCCAGTAACAGAACAGAAGCGGCTTCAGCGTCTGTCAGTATTATTTCGACCTCATCCATAGGCAGATGCTGTTCGTTCAAATCAATAGCGAAGTCGTCACTTTCCGGCAGCTGTACAGATTCAGGCAGAAGTGCGAATAACTTGTATTCCATGCTTTTAATCAAGCGGGCGACTGGCTCTCCAATACTCACACGAGAAGCCTTTTCATTTTTCTCTTCATAAGAATCAAAATTTTCAAAGAAAGCGCGTGCCTGAGACAGGGAAAAATCCGCTAAGGCTTCCTCGCTCAGGTCCGCTGTCCTGGAGAAAGTAGTGTAGCTGATCCAGCCGGGACCAGCTGTGCGGAGAATACCTTCTGCCGGCGCTTCCCCGAACAATTGGTTTAGAAGCGACGCTTCCTGCCTGAGAAGATTATTCAATTCAGGGTCATTTAATGTTTCCGGCTTGAGCAGCAAAGAACGCTCCTGCAGGACTGCTGCAAATTCTTTACGTGCCAGGGACAGCGCTTTGATGTCACGGTTTAAGACAGAGCTTCGCAGGTCAGACACCGCTTCCTCTATCCTGCTCTGACTTCGGGAGAGACGGCTGTTCGGCAAAACCTTGTCACGGCTTAATGAGAGGCTTAGCTCCAGAATCTGAAGTCTCGTATTCTGGTATGAGTCCACAAGATCAGCTGCCGATTCCGGCAGAATCAGAGCGAAAACCTCGCCTTTACTTAGCTTTTCGCCCTCGT
>JAQWBU010000105.1 GCA_028706195.1 Eubacteriales bacterium | reverse complement strand
CTTCACCCAGCTGATGTACAAGTACGGTAATTTCCTGCGTTCCGGTTCCGGAAGCGCCGACCAGACCAATTTTGCCGGGTCTGACCACGTTGGCAAAACACAGAGGTACGCCGTTTATGATTGCAGTACCGCAATCAGGGCCCATCATGAGCAGTCCTTTTTCCACTGCCATCTTTTTAAGCCTTAGCTCGTCTTCTATTTTGACGTTATCGGAGAACATCATGACGTTCAATCCCTGGCGCAGGGCGTTTTCCGCTTCTGTGGCTGCATATTCGCCGGGTATAGAAATCACCACCATGTTTGCGCCCTGGAGGTGATTCAGCGCTGAATCCAATGTCGGCGGCTGATAGTCTCCGGAACCGCTTTCCTTCTTCTTGTTCATCTCCTCGTTAAAGGCTGCTACAAGATCTTCCATGCTTACTTTCGATTCATCATACTTGGCAGCTATGAATAAATCGTTAGGTGTGACACCTTCCAGCTCCGGCACAAACATATCCATCGTTTTTACTAAATCGAGATTTAATTCCGTACCCATGCCGACCAGCACTTCTTCAACTCCTTCGAGCTTCTGGACCTCACGTGATATAAGCATCAGCGTGACTGAATCGTTATAGGCATTTTCTTTTACAATTGCTTTTATCATTTAGCCTTCTCCTTTACCTGATCTCTGAAATCTTTGCTTTTTTATCTTGCGAATCAACAACAATCATGTTTTCTCTTTCATATAAGAGGAGTCCTGCACAATAAACACCGAAGAGGAAGTCCGAGCCGGAAGAGGCGCCATAACGCAAGACCCTGTCAAGCAGAGCTGTTAAATGATCCGGATTCCGGACGCTCAGAGCATTGACCACCGCCAGGTAGCTCTCATAGGCTTTCCCGGCTGCAGCGTTCTTTATCATATGATAACTGACTACCGTAGTATTTTTTTGTGCCATAGTGACAATTTTTTGAAAAAAATCGCAATTAGCATCCTTACAATTATCAACATCCTTATAATAAAGGAGCAAAATAATCCCTGTCAGAAAATCGTCGCAGGAGGGTGTCAGTCCGGGACCAAACCCAAGCAGGCTTCCTGCCAGACCCACAGCGGTCTCGTAATCTTTCATTCCCAGAGAATCAAGGAACGAGAATAGATCCTCTTTGATATAGCTTGAATAAACATTAAGCGGCTGGTCAACTTGATCCGTTTCAGGCAGCAAGGCTGCCAAATCCGAGATCCCGCCACCATCGTTTTCCAAGAGTATATTTCTGATTACACTCAGAGAAGCTATGTCAATATGAGTGCTACTTTCAGATGTTTCAGCTAGGGTCACTGTTTTGACTTCAGCCTCGCGCAAATTGATTGAGTCACCCTGCGGCAGTCGTAATTTTCCTTGCTCATGAACAACAATATCGCCGGCCTTGAGTTTCCATTGTTCAATCCCAGCCAGATCAGCGATACAACCCATCGGCATCAGTTCGCGGCAGCAGGTTGCCAGTGTAATCAGCTCGTCATCTGCCAGAAGGTTTGCTGAAGTTTCAAAGACGGAATGCACTTTCAGTTCCAGCTGTGGCCGTTCCGACAGAAATTGTCGGAGATCGGCGGCTAGCCATAGACTTTTGTATTCGAGCCCCGCCGTCATTGGAGCAACTCCTTGATCTTAAAAGCCAGCTGGAAGTTAAAAGCCGTGTTCGGATCGCGCAAATCCACCCCGTATGCATCGCGAATTCGGTTTATTCTGTATACCACTGTATTGTAGTGCGTGAACAACAACTCAGAGACACGTCGCAGATTTCCGCCTGCTTCGAAAAATGCTCGGATCGTAACGTAGAAATCGTTACGCTTTTTGGAGTCGGGTTCGTCAATGGAAGCTAATATTTCATCAGCAAAATTCAGTGCATCTTCTTTTATCATCGGGTGCCCCAGAATTTGCAACACGTCCAGATCTTCATAAAACAATATTTTTTCTTCCTGATCATCCCTATTCTGCAGGATGCGCACAGCCTGCTCTGCCTGTTTCAAACTGGTCGGGATATCTTTATAGGATTTTGCACAAGATCCAACTCCGATGAACGAAGTGGCAATTTTTTTCTTTTCTTCAAGATACTGTAAAAGTATCTCAATAAACTTCTCACAACGTTCGTGGCGCACTTCCTCCGGGCATTTATTGTCAAATTGCAGCAAAAAGACTGCGCGGTCTTCATCCCTCAGCGACAGGAAGTAAGCTCTGTATTCTTTCTTGAGCCTGTTTGTCAAATAAAGCAGGTCCATGTCCAGTTTTTGAGTCATAAGGAGATTATCATTTCGCTTCCGCTGCTTTTGTTCCTGACCCACCAGCGCAATAATAATCTGGCTCGAGCGTGTCTGATCAAAGAGATAGAGTTTGGAGCTTTCGATTGCTTTCTCCTGCTCTGCCGGAACATTACTGAGAAGCTGCTCCAGAAAAGTTGTTTGATGGATATTCTCACGCTCAACCAGTGTCGCCCGGTTTAAGATATCAAGGGCAATTAACGATGTGATCGATTCAATTACAAAAAGACTCTGTGGGCGCAGCGATCTTTTTGTATCCCAGATCAAAATGCTGCCGTAGTGGGTATTATCAAAATAAATCGGAATTGAATGTCGTTTGAGTCCATTCTCAGACGCAACTACTTCAGGTCCCCGCTTCTTTTGCGCTGGATAATCACGATTGGAATATAAATTATGCAAAAAATTAAGATAGTCATCTTGAATCAGATTTTTCGCCTCTTCATCAGGACAATGAACATAGGAATCACGGAAAATATCATCGTGGATGATGACCGGAGATTCAGTGACAAGGGAGATCTGCTCCGCAATTTCCTGCATTCCGCCACGCTTAAGCATTATTTCGCGAACAGTTTTGTTAAAGTCATTTATACGGATCAACAGGTCCCTTTGCTGGCCGATGATGTGATTGAAAATCTCCTTAATAAGTTCACCATAGGGGACTTCCGAGGGGATTCTAATAATGGGAAAACCCAAATCATCGGCAACTTTAAGAACACTTTCAGGCACATCTTCGATATATCGCTGAGTCTTAACTCCCATGCCGCAAACACTTTTCGAATGCAGTTCAGGAATCAAACGATTGAATAAAGAAATGTCATCTCTGAACACATAGGCAGTCGTCAGAAGAAATTCTCCGGCTCTGACCCAGTCCAGAACATCCGGCACTTCCATTACATTTACTGAAACAATACTATTGTCAAGACCTTTTTCACCAGCAAGAATATCTGCATTTTTAAGCAGGTTCAGTTGAAGAATATCACGAAGCGGGATCGTTATTTTCTTCTTTTCCATCATCATCGCCTAATCACTTGTCGTTAATTTCCATAAAACTTTCACGATTTTCATTCTATTGTATGCCACTTAAGCTATTATATATGATATCACCTTGTTAATGATTAACAAAATTGTAATTACTTTCAATTATTTTTTGTTAATACTTGGCAGAGTCCAAAACTGCTTCTATGATATAATAAAAAAGTTCATAACTGCTCTGCATTGATTCGCTAAATATCTGTGAATTTGAGCAACGGTATTTATTCAAGAAAATATTGTTTGCTGACAAAGGAGGTTTTTGTGTTAAGTAAATTTGATTATGCAAAACCGCTTGTATTGGAAGAAGCTTTGAATGTATTGTCTCAAAACGACGGAGGCACCTACATACTGGCTGGTGGTACTGATCTATTGATCGCATTACGCCACAATCTTATCGATGCCAAGCACATCATCGACATTAAGTCCATTCCTGAATTGGACGTGTTCGAATTCGTTGAAGGTGAAGGACTTGAGATCGGGGCGAATGTCGTATGTAACGCACTGATCGAATCCGAAATTGTCAAAGAAAAATACACAGCCTTGTATGATGCTGCAGCTGTATTAGCAACCTATCCGCTCCGAAACAGAGCTACTCTGGTTGGTAACATTTGCAATGGATCTCCGGGAGCTGACCTGCCGCCTGCTCTGCTTGTCTACGATGCAACAGTCAAGATTGCAAGCGCTGACGGCGAAAGAACGGTACCGCTTCAGGAATTCTTCACCGGTGTTAAGAAGACGCAAGTTGCTGACAACGAAATGGTTGTTTCAGTTTTCCTTCCTGACCCCGTTAGCGAAAAGGATAGAAGCTGCTATGCTCGCCAGACTCGCCTCAAGGGTCACGACTTGTCTACAGTTGGTGTAGCTTGTCGCATCAACGGGGATGGCAAGGCAGCTATCGGCATCAACGCTGTTGCTATCACTCCGCTGCGCCTGACCACACTGGAAGATGAGCTGAATGAGAAAGGTATAACGGAGGATTCCATCGATTGGGCAGCTGAAGAAATCCAAAAACACATTAAACCCATCTCCGACGTTCGTGCCTCGAAGGAATATCGACTGCATATGGCGAGCGTTCTATTAAAACGAGGCCTGACACAACTGATGGAGAAGGAGGCATAAACAATGACAAAAGTAGATGAAAAAGATCTGTGCGCCATGGAACGAGCGCATATCGACTCTAAAGAAAGACTAGTCACCCTTAGCTGCACTGTAAACGGCGAAGCCATCTCAGAAGATATCGATCCTACGATGCTTCTTCTCCATTTTCTGCGCGACAGGTTGAAGCTGTTTGGTACTAAGGAGGCCTGCGGTGAAGGTGAATGCGGCGCCTGCACCATCGTTATGGATGGTGAAGCTGTTAACTCCTGCCTGGTATTAGCTCTTGAGGCACAAGGCAGTGTCATCACAACCGTGGAAGGTCTGTCCAGGGATGGCGAACTCAGCATTCTCCAGCAGGAATTCATTAACGGCGATGCCTTGCAATGCG
>JAQWBU010000104.1 GCA_028706195.1 Eubacteriales bacterium | reverse complement strand
GCATTCTTCGTATTTCAAATTAAGGACTGGTCTTAAAAAAGATGGCAGCATATTAGCCAGAGAATTGTACGCAAGAAATAATGGAGGTGCATATTCCAGTCACGGTCATAACGTGTTAGAAAGTGTTTCCTCTCAATTTGCCCTTTTGTACCCGACCGAGAATTTACGTTTTGAAGGGCTAACTGCATATACCAATATATTAATCGCCGGGGCGATGAGAGCCTATGGCATTCCTCAGTATTGTGCTGCCATGGAAAGTCATGTTGATCACCTTGCGGCAACTATAGGAATGGATCCGTTGGATTATCGCCGGCAAGTGATGTTTAAAAAAGATTCCCCGATTAACATATCAAATTGGAGTATAAATACTTTCGGCTTGCCGGAAGTTATAGATAAATGTGAAGAGGAAATTGGATATCGGGATTTCCGTAAACAGGAAAAAACTGCCGGCAGCATCAGACGTGGTATCGGAGTTGCTTTGAGCAGTTACGGTCAGTCATGCTTCCCCTGGAGTGTTGAAATGAGCGGTGCCAGAGTCATGGTGAATGAAGATGGCAGCGCCAGCTTATTTGTAGGGAGCTCTGAAATAGGTCAGGGAAGTGATACCGCAATGCAGATGATAGCTGCGGAAACTTTGGGTATTCCACATGATTCAGTAAATGTTATTAGCGGTGATACGGATGTCTGTCCTTTTGACGTTGGAGCTTTTGCTTCCAGACAAACTTATGTGACGGGCCACGCAGTTAAAAAAGCAGCTCTCGCATGTAAAAATCAAATTCTGGATTATGTGGCAGAAAAATATGCAATTAACCGTTCACGCCTGGATATCAAGGACGCTGTAGTTATAGATATCAAATCACAGCAAGCCGTCGATCAACTGGAAAATGTTGTAATGAAGATGGTTTATAACATACCGGAGCCAACCACAATTTGCCACGACGCCAGCTTTCACCCGACTGATAATGTGCTGACTTATGGTTGCAGCATGGCGATAGTTGCAGTTGATACAGATACAGGCCGTGTTGAGATAGAAAAACTTGTAAGCACAATGGATAGCGGACGTTTAATAAACCCTCAGGCTGCAATGGGCCAGTTGATTGGCGGCAATATAATGAGTCTCGGCTTCGGAATGACTGAGCAAATAATAATTGACCCGGATAAAGGAATAGTTTTAAACGACAATATGCTCGATTATAAGATATTGTCTTTTGCAGATATCCCTGACATTGAAGCTTATTTTATAGAAACAGATGAACCCAGCAGCGCTTACGGAAATAAAAGCCTGGGCGAACCACCATGCATTGCCCCCGCAGTTGCCGTTCGCAATGCCGTTTACGATGCAACCGGAGTTCCGATTAACAAGTTGCCTCTCACCCCTGAACGCGTCTTCGAAGCTCTGTCGCGCAGCCGTGAAACATCAAATGAAATTTGATAAAGGTAAACCGAAAGGAGCAGGATATGTCCAAACCAAACATTGTAGGTAGTAATATGAAAAAACCGGATTCCTATGACAAGGTTACCGGTCGGACAAAATATGTTGCAGACCTGCACTTTGACCGCATGTTGCATGCTGCAATTAAACGCAGTCCCTATGCACATGCGAATATCAAGAGTATTGATACCAGCGAAGCGGAGGCGATGCCGGGTGTAGTTGCAGTGGTATCTTACAAAGATGCTCCCGATATTATGTTTACTCTCTGCGGGCATCCTTATCCGGCGGACGATACACCCTGGGACACGCGGATTTTTAATCGCAGAGTGCGCTATTTCGGCGAGCCTGTAGCTGCGGTGGCAGCTGAAACTAAAGATATTGCCAAAGCAGCGCTGGATAATATAAAGATTGAATATGAAGTGCTGCCCTTTTATTTAACAGCGGATGAAGCACTTGCTGAAGATGCTACAGAAATTCACCCGAAGACAAAAAACATTACTGATAGCTCAGGCTATGAAGTGGGTGACGTAGACGCGGCCTTCAATGATCCTGAGTTGATAATTGTTGAAGACAGCTTCAAAACCCCGATCGTGACACATTGTCCTATTGAAACACATATCTCAGTAGTCGACATCGACTCCAGAGGAAGATTAACTTTTTATGTGTCAAATCAGGTTCCCAACATTATGCGGGAAAGACTTAGCTATGCGCTGGGTCTGCCATACCATAAGGTGCGTGTCGTAAAACAGCCGATCGGCGGCAGTTTTGGAGGTAAACAAGAACCTGTTTATGAACAGATAAATGCGCTGCTGACATTAAAGGCTAATCGACCGGTTCTGCTCGAATTAACAAGAGAAGAAGAATTGGCTTCGACACGCACGCGTCATAGCGGCATTTTCAAATACAAAACAGCAATCACAAAAGATGGCGATATCGTAGCCCGGGAAATGAGTGTTATACAAAATACCGGTGCATACAGCTCACATGGTCATTGCGTGATTGATTGTATAGCAGGCCAGTTTCCTGAACTTTATCCGTCGCCTAATTATCGCTTTAAAGGGCTGACTGCCTACACAAATATCCTGATCGCAGGCGCCATGAGAGGCTATGGCATTCCACAATATTGCGCGAGCCATGAAGCCCATGTAGATCATGTTGCCCGATCAATAGATATGGATCCTTTGGAGTATCGTAAGAAAAATTCTTTCAAATTAGGTGACGACACAAAACAAACAGGGTTTAAACACTACACCTGCGGACTGGGCGAATTGATGGAGCGAGGAAGCAGAGATATCGGGTACGAATCTTTCCATCAAAAAGTTCAGGACCCGGACAGCAGAAAGCGCCGCGGCATCGGCCTTGGTCTTTCCAGCTATGCTTCTTGCGTGTTTTCCCACAGTGCGGAGATGTCCACTGCGACTATAGTTATTCACGAAGATGCTTCTGCAACATTGAAAGTAGGTTGTATTGACAGTGGTCAGGGATCGGTAACTGCGATGCAACAGATAGCTGCGGAAGAATTGGGTATCCCCATGGATTGGATTCATACTTATGACGGCGATACTGATCTGACTCCATTCGATGTGGGCGAATATGCATCGCGCCAGACTTATGTTGCCGGGCAGGCAGTTAAGAAAGCCGCTATTAAGTGTCGTGAACATATACTTGAAAAAGCTGAGAAGTATTACAACGTATCTGCCGAAGACTTATTCACCGAAGATGGAAATATCTATCGCCACTCCACAGGTGAAATGCTCTGTCAGATGAAAGAAGTAACTTTCAAGACCTATTACGATCTATTTACTCCCGAATCCATATGTCACCACGCCTCACACGCACCGACTGAAAACGTTTTAACCTACGGTGTCAGTTTCGCAGAAGTGGAAGTTGATATGGATACAGGCAAGGTTGAGATTATAAAATTAATCAATTCATTAGATTGCGGAAAACTGGTAAATCCGCTCCTGGCTGAATGTCAATTGTTTGGCGGAGCTATCATGAATCTCGGCTATGGGATGACGGAACAAATCTTAATTGATCCGAAAACAGGCGCAGTACTGAATGACAATATGCTGGACTATAAAATCCCCACTTTTGCTGATATTCCTGACCTTAAAGGATTTTTCGCGGAGACTTTGGATCCGTCATCAGCATACGGCAATAAAGCTTTAGGTGAGCCTCCTAACATGGCTCCTTCAGCTGCTCTTCACAATGCTGTATATGATGCTACAGGTGTATGGGTGGGAGAGATCCCGCTTACGCCTGAGCGTGTCTATGCCGCGTTACAGCGAGAGAGAATAAATATCAGCACTTCAACTGCAACAGTTTATAAATAGGGAGATTGTATATGTACGGAGTAAAACAAATAGAGCATCCGAAAACGTTAGATCAGGCACTTATATTACTTGATGAAAATCCGGGGATTGTTCCCTACGCCGGCGGAACGGATATCCTTGTAAAGATGCGAGCGGACAATATGCAAGGGGTTCACTTAATGGCTTTGCATAAGCTTGAGGAATTATTTCTTATTAGGGATGCAGACGACGGTATTCATATTGGCCCGATGGTGACATATGCCAACTTAGCCAAAAATTCCCTGATAGAACAAAAGCTGCCTCTCTTAAAAACTGCAGCGTTGGCAATGGGAGGTCCGCAAGTCCAGAATTTGGCAACTATTGGCGGAAATATTTGTAATGGGGCGACGTCAGCGGATGGCGCTGCGCCGTTAATGTCACTTGATGCAAAACTAATATTGCGCAGCCGCCATAAAGAACGAATTGTCCCAATTACAGAGTTCTATATCGGCCCGGGAAGAGTTGCTTTAAAAGACGACGAGTTGTTAGTTGATATCTTGATTCCTCCGATTCCAGAGAAAGCTTATGCAAACAAATACATAAAATTTGCTACTCGAAAAGCGATGGATATTGCAATTCTTGGTTGCGCAGCAACGATAAGTCTAAACCGTGATGAATCAATAAAAAAAGCAACATTAGCATATTGCACTGCCGGACCTACACCGGTTCGTTGTCCAATGGCTGAAGAACGTCTAATAGGTGAGAAAGACTTGTCAGAAGAGTTGCTGGAAGAGGTGGCTGATCTGGCAGCAGAGTCCTGCAAACCCCGCACTTCCTGGCGTGCCTCCAAGGAATACCGTTTAAATCTTATACGGCAGCTCGCCAAAAGGGCAATTAGCGAATGTTATGACGAAGCAAGGAGTTCTTTATGAAGAAAATTTCTTTTGAATTGAATGGAAAAGATGTTGAGATTGAGGTTGAAGCGGGAGAATTATTGCTTGATCTTCTTCGTGAGCGCTTCCGTTTAACCGGAACCAAGCGTGGTTGCGAAGTAGGTGAGTGCGGGGCTTGTACGATTTTGCTAGATGGTGAGCCCACGACATCCTGTCTTCTATTAGCCGAACTTGTTGATGGA
>JAQWBU010000103.1 GCA_028706195.1 Eubacteriales bacterium | reverse complement strand
GGGCACCAACCGCGATGCGAAAATCGGTTTCTCGGAGATTATGACACATTACTACATTGATGCAGATAATACTCAGGAAGAAATTGCCCAATACGTAGAATTCGTAGAGAGCAATTGCCCTGTAAACGATAGCATTGTCAACGCTCCTGTCATGACACATGATATCCACAATGTATAAAAGTGCTCGCAGGAATTAATTAACTTTACTTTTCTGAGAACAGAGGAAGAGGGTCAGCTTAGTGCGGCCCTCTTCTTCTTATTTGGGCAAATCAGCGTTGCATAGAATCGTGCCGCATAGAATGCTGCCAATCAGACTTCGCTCCGCTCGTCTTCATGGGCATTCCTGACATGAGACCTGCCACTGCTTTCTGCGTCGCTATCGCTCCTTAAAGGCAGGGCTAGGGCTTCACTGGCACGAAACCATTCATGGCACCGAACCATGCACTAAATCAAGAAAATAAGTCTCTGCAGGACGGCTGCGATCGGAAAGATCAGCCATCCGGGGTGCCAAAGGCCTCCTAAAAACCCCATTAAGAGATAGGTGATTGTAGTGACAGGCCACAGCATCGTGCTCAGTATTGTGCGCACCCTTTGTTTGTTTTCAAACTTACGGGCGTAGTCAGCAGCGGGATTATCTCCAAAGCCTCTGGTGGCGTAATCTCGGTAAGTACTCTCCTCAGCATCGAAACGTCTGCGGATTTCATCAGCATCCAGTTCTTGTATGACCAGACCCAAGGCTTCAGCATCGCTGTGCCCTTCGGCCTGCAGAGCCCTGTAGCGATCCTCGCTCTCTCTCAGAACCCGGTACTTCAGGTTTTCTTTGTTCGGACCTTCCGGAAAGTCTGCAAACATATTGTTGATGTAACTATGCAGATTATCCATATGTACACCCCTCTTTCTAGTAAATACTTGATCTTCATTGATATGATACCTAATTCCTCAACTCACTGCTGTGCATAATGCTGTGCCGCCGTAGAATGCTGCCAATCAGACTTCGCTCCGCTCGTCTTCTTGGGCATTCATGACATGAGACCTGCCACTGCTTTCTGCGTCGCTATCGCTCCTTAAAAGCAGGGCTAGGGCTTCACTGGCACCGAACCATGCAACAAGGCACCCACCACCCCCACAGCACAAAAAAAGGGGAGGCACTCCCACGCCTCCCCTGAATCAGTCTATTTCGACTTGTAGTCTATTTGCTCTGACGAAGTCTCCGTCTTACAAAGAGACCTGTGATGGCAACAAGACCCACTGCAATAGCAGCTATAGCCAACCAGTAAGATCTCGATTCACCTGTCGGCGGCAGAGGCATTATCTTCGTAAACGGAACGACTACGTCATCGCTGTCCTCCGCTTTGATGCCTTCCTCCGTTTCAGCTACAACAGTGATAGTGTTTTTAATCGGAGCTTCCGCTGCGACATCAGCCGCTGTAACATCATAAGGCTCAAGCTCAAAGGTGTAGGTTTCGCCCACTTCGAGCGGCTCATCCAGTTCAATTACCATGTCAGTGATGCCCAGCTTAGCGTCATTCACAGTCAGTTTGACCAGAGGCACGTTGCCAATGTTTTTAACTGAGAAAGTATAGTGCAGCTTGTCACCGACTTCAGAGAAATCATCTTCCTCCACCATCTTCACTACTTCAATCATGGGAAGCAGATAGCGGTTGTTAAACTCGCGGTCGATCGGTGAAGTCACCTGAGCCAGTAAGGCACCTTCTAGATCATCCCAGACTTCGACTTCGAAGAAGAACTCAGCATCATCAAAGATCATCGTTCCCATATCGTCATCTTCAGCATCTACTTCAGGAATTTCACGAACCACATAGTAGTAAGTGCCGACCTCATCAAAGGTCAGATCAAATTTCCAGTTAACTGCTTTGTTATGGGTCGTCTGCAAAGGATCAGCATCAGCAGCGACTTTACCTTCGGAATCGGCCATGAAGAGCTCGAACTCGAACTCATCGTCCAAAAGCTCGCGACCGGTCAGGGCCTTCAAACCCTGAATTGACGTCATAACAGGTGCCGGCATGTATTCATTGTAGAAAACCGGATCGGTCGGATTGGTGACGTCTGCCATCATCTGACCTTCCAAATCATCATAAACTTCGACCATGAAGAGCAGAGCATTCGTGTCATAGTCCACTCCGTCCAGATCACCCACGACTTCCTTAACAACATACCAGTAATCTCCCTCTTCACCCTGCTCGAAAGTCAAAGTGAAACTCCAGGACTGGCCATCGTTAGTGGTTGTCTGCAGAGGCATCGCGTCATCAGGCACTACGCCCTCGGCATCCGAAGCGTAGAGCTCAAACTCGAACTCACCGTCCTCAAGATCGCGGCCTTCCAGAACCTTACGGCCGGCAATAGTCGCCGTGCCGGGAAGCGCTGTGTATTCATTGTAGAATTCCAGAGCGGATGGAGTCGCAAACTCGCCCTCGCCCAGTATTCTCTGGTAGGTGATATTAGCCTGAAGCACCTCGTTGACCAGAGTGAAAGTCAAGGTGGCCAGATACTCTCTGGTGTCGTAAGTCACTCCGGGCAATGTACCTGCCTCTTCAGTAATAACAAAGTAGAGGACATCTCCCGGTTCAACATCGTCAAAGGTTTTGGAGAAGGAGAAAGTGCCGTTGGCCATATTCGTTGTTTCCGCCAGATATAAATCATAGTCAGCGACGTAGCCCTCCTCATCCGACTCATAAAGGCGGAAGTTAAATTCACCGGCTGCAAGCGCTCTGCCGGTCAATATTTTGCTGCCGGCAAAGGTGACCGGTATCTCACCGTAATCCACTTTTGTATTGGTAAAAATGTACTTCAGATTTGAATGTGTTCCGATAATAAACTGCGTCCAGGTTTGAGGCTCTTCGAAAGAGATATCACGCGAGACTACCTGGTTATTAACAATTTGGTAGTCTATCTGGATATAGCCTTTATCTTCAGTGTTGTAGTATGCCTGAGGACCCTCAAACCAATAGGTATTAGCCAGCGTCATATTCGCGAAAGGTCCCAGATTGTGAGTTTTCGCCAGTACTTCATTGATGAATTGCTGTCTGAGGTCTTCGGGCATGTGGCTCAAAGTCCACACCAGAAACCCATCGCCCTCTGTCAGCATCGTGACGAAGTAGCTCAGATACGGGGTCTGAGGCCAGGTGGTATGGTTATTAGGTGTTATGCGAGTGGCGCTGTCAATGGTCGACTCAATCCTTTCGACCGAAGTGCCGTAGCCTGGGATAGGAAGCTCCACCACGGTGTAGTTGATTTTAGTTACGCCGTCCGCCTGATAGTAAGGCAACCCTGTCCAGAAAAAGATCGTAGCCGGATAGGTCAGCGTTCTGTCTGCGCCGACGACTTTCTCACCATCAGCATAGAGTTCAAACGTAGCCGTCGGTGTGTCTCCCTCAGGTACGTCAACCCAGTTCTTCAAAACCTCAATCAGAACTATCGGGTCGCCCGGATCCTGCTGCAACACTCCCACATCCGCCGTTCCCATCATCCTGAAAGTGGCGGAGAAACTGGCACTTGCCATCAGTATTTCATCTTCAATCACAGGCGGATCATCGCCCTCTTCAGGCGGAGGAACAGCCAGCGGCGGTGTCAGCAGCAGAGGATCGGTACCGGATCCCTCATCAGGGGGCGGTGCCGGAGGTGCCGGCTCAGTCGGTCCCGGTTCAGTCGGCTGCGGTTCTGTAGGTTCCGGCTCCGTAGGTTCCGGTTCAGTCGGCTCTGTCTCTCCTGTATCCGGAGGCAGAGTCTCTCCCGTATCCGGAGGCAGAGTTTCTCCAGTACTTGTACCCTCGGTAACGTCCACTTCTTCTGCTAGTACGTCAAAACCGACAACGCTAAAAAGCATAACAAGTGCTACGAATATAGCGAGGTTTTTCTTAAAGCTTTTCATGTGATCCTCCCGGCCCTCCCGGGCCATTTCTTTCTAGATCATGCCGGTCCATCAACCGGGTCTTGCCATTCCAGATAGAAATCAAGTCAAAATAAGCCAATAAAAACTTATTTACTGGGTCTGATTCTATTACAAAATATGTAAAAAAACGGTAACCAAACTGTCAAAATGAAATATTTCAGTTGAAAATATCAGCAATTATTAATAAATTACTTGATCAGACTGCAAATCACAGCCAGGGTAAATTTATGAAACGACAATAAATGAAGAAAAAATTGACCGACATGGAAACTTAAGCCAAGACAAAAAGAAAGCACGCCCGGCGGGCGTGCTTTCAATAAGCTGTGAATAGAAACGTGCCTGGCACAAAAGTATGCAGCACCAAACGATGCAGCGCCTGCCTCCTAGATCAGCGAGATCAGTGTCTGTATCGCCGCCGCTACCAGGAAGACAATCCAGCCCGGATGCCAGAGATTCCCCAAAAAGCCTAGCAGCAGGAAGGCGATGACTGCGACCAGCCACAGCACTGAACTGGCCGCCTCACGGTTGCGCTCCTTGCGATAAGCATTTTGACCCGGATTCATCCGATAGCGATACTCCTGCCGCAGCATGCGATCCGCTTCATCAGCGCTTAAATACTCATACATGCGATTGGCGCGGAAAAAGCTCATATAGGTGGAGTAACGTATACCTAAGACGATGAACAAAAACACTGCGATGGCTATGGGTGCAAAGAAGGCGATGACCGTGTAGGCAGGATTATCGAAGTAGATACCCGCCAAAGCCGCCAGAACTACGCCTGCGATCGCGAACACCACGCCCAGACCGATACCGACCGCAAAGCGCGGCTGGTACCTGCGAAAAGCCGACGCCATCTCGCGTTTTTCCTCATCAGAAGCGCGCGGCATGCCGTACATGGGCGCAGCGCCCTGCCAGCCATGGCCGGAATCATGCCCGACCGCCTAGATCGGA
>JAQWBU010000102.1 GCA_028706195.1 Eubacteriales bacterium | reverse complement strand
CTGGTTAAAGGTGCACCGCATGGCACACCGATAGCTCGTCCGGACGAAACCCGCGCCGCCAAAGATCAGATTCTGACCTGTCTGGATTAATAAATAAGATCACAATCTGTGAGAATTCGAAGGGGGAGTTTTTTACAAACCCCCTTCTTTATGCAGATTTCGTGTCATCTGCGTTTTTGGCAGTAAGAAACTATGCTAAAATATTGGTGTTTAGCCGCAGAAAGGCTATAATTTTTCGCTGGCAGAACATTGAATTAATAGAAAATTATTTGAAGGAATAGAAAGGACTTAAATTATGGCAATTAAAGTCGCAATTAATGGATTTGGGCGTATCGGACGCATGGTCTATCGGGGTATGATCGAGGAAGGTCTGCTCGGCGATAAGATAGACGTTGTAGCCGTTACTGATATGTCAACAGATGCGGATTATTTTGTTTATCAGATGAAGTATGACTCCACACAGGGACGTTATTTTGGAGATTTGACAACTGAGAAATCAGATCCTTCTTTGGAAGCTAACGATGTGATCGTCGTTGACGGCAAACACAAGACCCGTTGTATCCAGGCTGCCAGAACACCGGCGGAACTTCCCTGGAAAGAACTCGGAGTTGAATACGTCATCGAGGCTACAGGGCTTTTCACTCAGCGTGAGAAGGCTCAGGGCCATATCGATGCCGGCGCCAGAAAAGTTGTAATTACTGCTCCGGGCAAAGGTGGAGTTAAAACCTTCGTTATGGGCGTTAATGAAGATAAGTATAATCCGGCAGAAGATCATATCGTTTCCAACGCTTCATGTACCACCAACTGTCTGGCACCAATAGTGCACGTACTTCTGAAAGAAGGAATCGGCATGGAGAAGGGTCTCATGACCACCATTCATGCTTATACAGCCACTCAGAAACTGGTTGACGGACCTTCAGCCAAGGATTATCGCAATGGCCGCGCTGCTGCTATTAATATCATCCCGGCATCAACCGGAGCTGCTAAGGCGGTAGGTGAAGTCCTGCCCGAGGTTAAGGGCATTCTGACCGGAATGGCTTTCCGTGTTCCGGTCGCTACCGGATCGATTATTGATCTCACCTTCTTAGCCAAGCGTGACACCTCAATTGAAGAAATAGACAGCCTGATGAAGAAAGCCTCTGAAAGCTATCTCAAGAATACATTAGCTTATGTGAACGATCCCATAGTATCCAGCGATGTGATTCATAACGCACATGGTTCGCTCTATGATTCATTAGCAACTGTGGGTAACAACCTGCCGGATGAGAAACGTTTCTTTAAAATTGTCAGCTGGTACGATAATGAGTGGGGTTACTCCATGCTTATTGTTGACCTCCTGCTTTATATGATTGAACAGGATCAGGCTTAAGTTAAACTTAAGATCACTCATAGTGAATAATCAGGCACAGCCGGGAATATCCGGCTGTGCCTTTTTTGAGTCATACATTACCGTTCAAAAGATAAATAATATCGTATACTTCAACTAGTAAACATTTTTAGCTATTTTCTGAAAAGTTAAATTTCTAATTTTCTGAAAGTAGTGCTTAGAAAAGAATGGAGGCTATACATGAGATGTGAAAATTGCGGTGCAGAATTAGCGGACGGCACCAGATATTGCACGAATTGCGGAGCTGAAGTCGCTTTCAATGCTACGCAGGAAAACGTTGCAGAGAATCAGCAACAGACTTCGTACGATCAGCAAGCGTATAATTACGCTCCACAACAGCAGTATTATCCACAGCCTGTAATGGATCCACCCTTATCCGTAGGTCAGTACATCGGAATGTTCCTGCTGATGGCGATCCCGATTGTGAATCTGGTTCTGGTGCTCGTTTGGGCCTTTGGCGGTTCGGTCAACAGAAACAGGAAGAACTATGCCCGAGCAATACTGATTATGATGTTAATCGCAATAGTGCTGATGATTATTCTGGTGGCGATTTTCGGTATTACTTTCTTCGCCTTCTGGGATAGTGGTTATAATTGGGGGGACGGATTTAATAGCTTTTAAATCTAATGCGATGCCTTAATCCAGGCACTCTGTGAGCAAGCATCATTACTTAAGCTGTGCAGATATATAGTTTTAACAAGCACCGGAGCACAAAAACGGCTTCCTCAGCCTGCTGAGAAAGCCGTTTTTCAACTAAAGAAAATTTAACCTGTGAACATTGCAACTATGGCAAGAATGGTACCGGTGATACCTTCACCGCCTAAGAGACCTGCAGAGACCAGTTGCATCTGACTTTCTTTGCCGCTATATTTTTTGCGAATTATAAGCTCCAGGACTCCGCCCAGGAATATGGGCAAAGCCAGTCCTGCACCCGTAAGCAGTAAACCGATACCGATTATCGTTGCCGGAATCTTGAACAAAACCAGTACTATGCCGATTAAAGCTGCGACAATGAAAACCAGGGGATTGCCGATGCCCGCGATCATGGCTGTTACACTTTGAGCCTGAGCTGCCGGCAAACCAAATTCCGGCCCGAAACCGCCATAGCTTGTAGTCAAAGCCACAAAGGCCAATGTCGCGGTTATAGCGCCAAAAAATCCACCGATGAATTCAATCAAAAGCTGTGAAGCAGGCGCAGTACCGAGCATGGAACCGGTTTTGAAGTCGTTCATCATGTCGCCGGCGAAACCACAGGCCACAGCAACGATTGCCGCCACCAGGAAAGCGTTCGCGTCAGTAAGCGGTACCAACAGACGAATCGCCAGCAAAACCAGAATACCGAAGATTTCCATTGGATTTAGTCCGGTTTCGCCGGTAATTATGGTTGACATGGCGCTGGCCAAAAAGACACCGACCAAAAGCAGCAGGGAAACCGGTACGGATAGCCCCAGCACAATCGAAAGAACAAAGGCGACCGCAACAGCCAGAAGACCTAGTGGCAGGCGAGACTTCTTTTGGATCTGCCGGAGGTCGGTCTTTTCCTCAGCTTCCTGCTCGACAGCTGACTGATCCTGTAATTTCCTGCTGCGCCAACTGCTAATCAAAGACACCAGGAGGGTGGCCAGTCCCGAACCCACCATCAGTCCGATGGCCGCCATCTGAATAAATGACGCTGCTTCAGCAGTAGACGCGAACCAATCCAGACTGACTCCGATGCGGTTGATCACAACAGCTCCGATAGCGGCACCGCCTAACCATAAGGCTGTTGACTTGAATCCGATCAGAGATCCGATACCGATTGCCATAGGCGAAAACTGAAAGGCGATATTGATTCCGGCCAGTGAAAATAACACTATGCCCGGAAAGAGCGCAAACTGATCCCGCAGCAGCACAAATATGGCAGCGATGATAAGAGCAGTGAACAAAACCCTGGCTTTGCTGCCGCCTTCGTGACCGGCTTTCAAAGTTTCAGCCGAAGCCTGTCCGATCGGATAAGGGAGCTTTAGCTGCTCGATGGCACGTTTCCTGTAAAGAGCACAGAGCAAGGTGCCGAGCACAACTCCAATCAAAGCGACAAGAAAAATTGTCCAGCCATAATCACCCAGCAGGGTCCTGTCGCTGCCTTCTTCCGGAATCGTCCAGACTCCGCTCATAAACAGCCCGGGTATGGTAAAGGCCAGGCCGCCTGCCACCATAGCTCCGGCAGACATACCGGTAGAAGCAATATTTACTTCGCGCAAATTTTTGCTTCTGAACAGCCGCATCAAAGTAAGCGACAGTACAGCAACAAAGACAGTGGGCCAGGGCAGTGCGCTCATACGTAAAGCGACATACATGGATGAAGCTGTCATGAGAATGGAACCGAATATTGCCAGTATCAGTGCCCTGACGGTGAAATTAGGGAACAAAGATGATTGTTTGTTACTATCCATTAGAGCCTCCTCGTATTTTCCTCTATAAGAATAGATCTTAACACTAAACATTTGATCAGATTGACACATTTTGACTGATGAAAATAGAAATTCTATCTCTTATCAGTTTGTGGCTGATATAGTAATATATTAGCTTTATAGACCTTGAGCTAACTGTTATAATATAGTCAACAGCAAACGCGTCCATTTACGTGGAAAACGAAAGGAGCAATGCATATGAAGCTAGAGATTTTAGGCAAAGATATTCGTGTCAGTGACCAGCAAAAAGAAAAGATTGAAAGAAAGTTAGAGAAATTCAATCGTTATTTTGGTAATGAGGCAAGAGCGGATGTAATGATTCAACCGGAGGGTGACCAGGTGCGTGCGGAGATAACAATCAAAATACGCAGACATTATTATCGCGCAGAGGCGGATGCCCCGGATTCAATTGCAGCCGTTGAGCAGGCTATCAATAAGCTGGAACGTCAGATACGCAAACAAAAATCCCGCATGAAGAAGCAGAAAAAAGAATATGCTTACATGAGAGATTATTTTGCCAATGAGGAATTTCCCGTTCCGGAAGAAGAACCTCAGATGGAGATGGACATTATCCGTCGCAAGAGTTTCGAGATTGATCCTATGACACCGGATGAGGCTGTTATTCAGATGGAGATGCTTGGACACTCATTCCTTCTTTTCCTCAGTGAAGAAAACAACAAAGTTGCTTTGGTTTACAAGCGTAACGATGGCAATTACGGTCTTATTGAACCGGAGTATTAAGTGCAATCTAATCAAACTGATCCTTTAACAAAACATAATACAGCGCCCGCTGCCAAGGGAGAAGTCGATGCTTTCGACCAGGCCTTGCTGGCTAATCTGAACCCCGAACAGCGGCGCGCTGTTACTACAACCGAAGGTCCTCTTCTGGTTCTGGCCGGAGCAGGTTCGGGCAAGACGCGGGTTATAACGAGTCGTGTCGCCTGGCTTGTAAAGCACAAGAATGTGCACCCCGCTCAGATCCTGGCGATTACCTTTACTAACAAAGCAGCCAACGAGATGAAGGAACGCGTCGCTTCTTTGATCGGCCTGTCTGCGCG
>JAQWBU010000101.1 GCA_028706195.1 Eubacteriales bacterium | reverse complement strand
TAATCAGAACAGGTAATCCCGGTCTGGCTTTCAATACTTTCTCTTGCATATTTCCTCCTGTTTACGATAAATCTTGCACATGAATCCGTATGCTAATTATACACGGCAAATTAGTGTCTGTCCTTTAGAAGCGATGCTGACAAAGTAAAGTTACTGTAAAACAGCGAGATCTCAACGGGCGCTGCCCTGCACAATCTCAAAGACCTGGTCGTATTGGTCGATCGTCTCAGTAAAGACGACGTGACTTACCTGAATGACGGTAACATCTTCCAGCGCCAGCAGGCGTTTTTCGATTGATTTGGCGACTGCATCATCCAGGCTGGCGAAGGCCTCATCCAGGAGGAGAATATCACTTTTACGAAGCAGGCCGCGCGCTATGGCTATGCGCGCCTTCTCGCCACCCGATACGTTTTTGCCATTATCGAGGATCAATTGTTCCAGACCTTCAGGCTGTTTCGCAACAAAATCCTTCAGCCCGGCAGCTTCGATCGCATCACTCAGTTCACCATCTGTGTAGTTTCTGTATAAAGTCAGATTATTGCGCAGACTGTCCTCAAAGAGGAAAACGTGCTGCTCAACATTTGAAAGCTGCCTCAGATATTCCTCACTGACGATACTATCCAGATTGACATCATCGATCAAAAGTTCGCCCTGATCCGGAGAGATATATTTACGTAATAATCTCAGTATTGTCGACTTGCCGCCACCTGAAGGGCCCAGCAAGAGATATTTCTTGCCTTTTTCGAACTTCAGATTCAGGCGCCTGAGCACTTCCGTATCCTCATAAGAAAAACTGACGTCGCGGAAAGTTATATCATCATCAAGTCCCGTAAAGGGCTCTGTTTCCGGGACTTTCTTCGGCATTGGCTCCAAAGTCTCATCAATGCTTTTCCAGATCTGCTGAGCACCCTTCATCAAGGGTATTCTCTCCATGGCCTGCGACAGTGGCTGAATGATCCCGCCGATGCTGTTGATCACCAGAATCACATATCCTGCGCTGACCAGCCCCTGATTGGCCAGGTAAGCAACCAACATCATAGAGCCGAAAATAACGCCGTAGAGGAATACGTCGAGCACAGCCTGGATATAAGTCGAGACCTTATCAATGACAAAACCTTTATGCTGAACAGACTCACTCTTGCGGTCAAACTCACCGGCGCTGCGAGCTTCCAGATTGTTACTCTTGACCAGACGGAAGGCGGTGAGAATTTCACGCAGATAAAGCGTATAACCCCTGAACAGTTCCGTACGCTCCTGCTCATGCTTTTTCATAATATTGCCTAGAAGATTGGAAACAAAGAGAAATACTGTGGCCACTATCAGGAGCAGCAGCAGAATCATTATGTTGATGTAAGCCAGTACTGCCAAAGCTGTCAACGCACGAATCAGCTGAGTTGCCAGCTGATAGCGTCCCTCAATATCATTAGTTTCCAAGGTATTAAAGTCATTGGTAATATGCGAATAAAAAGTACTGCTGCCTCGCTGGTTGAAGCTGCGCAAGTCAAGCTTCAGTACTTTGGACAAAAATCTTTGCCTGATGCCCAGCATTGAAGATTTAATGTATCGTGATGAAACACGAATATGAAGTATATCTATCGGTATGACCAGAAGATAGATAATAACGATGATTATCAGCGTTTGTCGCACAGCCTCAAACTGTCCGGCCAGGGACTGATCGACCAGACGCATGAGCATGATGTTGCTGGCCATGCCTATACCGTTGGCGATTGTAAAAAGGACAATCGACCAGATCAGCTGTGGTCTTTGGTCGCGCAAGCCGGAACGCAGAGAATCAGGATTCCGCTTTTGTGGCAGGATCCGTTGCAGCAGATTTTGCTTTATTTTTGTATCAGACATGCTGCTCCTCCACATCAGTCGAAGGCTGAGTCAAACCGTGATCGTCAAAATAATATTCCGTAGGATAGAGGGATAACTTACCCTGTTTCAATTCAATTACACCGTCGTATTGTTCCGAAATTCCCGCATAATAGCGATGAGAAATCGCTACCACCGTCATGGGCAGATTCAGGATTCCCTGCTCAATTTCCCTACCCAATTCAGGATCCAGCGCTGAAGTAACCTCATCAGCCAACAATAAACGCGAACGCTTAATAATCGCTCTGGCTATGGACACGCGCTGTCTTTCACCACCGGAGAGATTTTGTCCATCCTCAGACAGTTCCGTATCCAGACCCTGCGGTAACTTTTCGATTAAAGACGTCAGACCCGACAAGCGTACTGCGCGTTCAATTTCTTCATCCGAATAATCTTTGAATAAGCAGATGTTCTCCCGGACAGTGGTTTCAAAGAGAAAGACGTCCTGCAAAATGAGTGCCGTACCATCATTAAAGGTAGATTCATCAATATCCCGCAAGTCGACTCCGCCGTAAGTTATCTCGCCTTCGTAATCACGGAGAGCACCGGAAATCAGATTGAGCAGGGTTGTTTTGCCGGCTCCGGAAACACCCTTTAACAGATATTTTCCCTGACCTTTCAGCTGCAGATTGGCTTGTCGTAAAACCGGTTCGGTGGCATCTCCAAATTGATAAGTGAGATCTTTCAGTTCAATATCCTCAGACAGAAGATCCATATTCGAAATCTTTGCGCTTGTCTCGCCTCTTTCCTCTTCACTAAAATCTTCAGGAGATTCGACCAAAGTCCTAAACACTTTATTGGAGGCTATGAGACGATTTCTCATGCCAAAAAGGCTGATCAAGGGCCAGGCTATATTACCCGATAACTGCATCAGAAGCATGGCTTTGGCCAGGGTGAATTGTCCCTGCACCATCATGACGGTTACGTAAATCAAAGAAGCCAGTCCGATGAGGATGCTCGTTTTTTCCAGAACCATTTCCTGAAATCGTTCAATCAAGCGTCCTTTATTTTTAGCTGTCTCAAGCTCTTCAAACTGAAGCTCAGTGTCATGAGCAAAACGCTCTTCAACGTTATTAAGCCTTATTATTTCCAGACCGGAAAAGAGATTGCCCATCTTCAGTGAAAAGATCTCATTCTCTGACAAGATCCTTTCTTTGGCCTGAATCAGAGGTTTTCTGAAAATGCGTGAAAGCAGCAGCAAAATACCCGCCAAGGCTGCAATGATCAGACCCAAAATTATGTCCTGCAGCAGAATCAGAATCAAAGACACACTGGCTGCGCCAATTGCAAAAATCACGTTCAAAAGTGAAAGAAAGAAATCTTTTTCAAAAAGATTAATGTCGTTTGTCAGCTTGGAAACGTAGCTGTCGCGAGACTTTCTACTGAAGGTCTGATACGGAAGGGAGATTATTTGGCGAAATGTCAGCTTGCGCAAATCCAGCAGTGTATCCCGCATATAGCCAATACGCATGAAACGTGACGCCATTTGCAGAAGAGGCGCACCCAAAGCATAAGCAACTGCCCAGATAAGAGCACGTTTCCAGTCTTCTGCAGCCGAAAATTGCAAAAGGCCCAAAACGTTGGAAATAGCATAGGCCATCGTCACCTGACTTAAGATCGGAAAGAAACAGGCGATTATATAAACCAGAAAACGAAACGGTCTCAGCAAAAGCAGATCGCGCGTAGACTTGACCTTTAATAAGGCATCTTCATTGTGCTTCAATTGTGCGCCCCCCCTCCCCTAATATACATGATTTTGGAAAAAGCCGAGTTTCTTTTCGATGATGGACTCAACACGTTCAATGTACATTTTCAGGTCTTTAGGATTGTAAAAGCGTTCCGCGGTCCCCCCGCTTATCACCTTGGAGGTCGCTCCGCTGCCTAGTCCGATCACTGGAACCTCGTCACTCATCATGGCAACATTGTATAGTGAGCCCTTATTTCTGGAAAAAGCAGTATTTTCCAAACCGGAGCGGGCGGTCTTCTGCTTGTATAAATAGTAGGGTTTATAGCCGGCTGCCCGCAGCTGTTGCTGCGCCTCTTCCACCTGGCGGATCAGTCGGGCCTGCGGCAGAAAAGGATCTCCCGCTTTGCCTTCCTCATCCAGAAATGCCCCTCGTTTGACAGATAGTGTATGCAGGGTGATGGATTCAGGGTCGAGTTCCAAAACTTTTCCCAAAGAATAAAGGAAGCCGTCTTTTCTGTCGCCGGGCAGGCCAGCGATCAGGTCCATATTAATGTCATCAAATCCGGCTTGCCGCGCTAATTCAACTGCTGAGACCGTATCAGCCACGCTATGCCGGCGACCGACAGCTGACAGGGTATCGTCGATCATCGTCTGAGGATTGATGCAGATTTTATTGAAGCCTGCCTCCCGAATATATTTGAGTTTTGTCTCAGTAATAGTGTCGGGGCGTCCGGCTTCCATTGTGTACTCGATGTCTGCACCCCGTGGGATCGCAGCCAGCACGGAGCTGACATAACGCTCGAATAAGTTGTCTTTCAGGCTGGTAGGAGTGCCGCCGCCAAAATAAACAGCGCGGGGCGGTCGCTTTATATGCTGAAATACACCTTGTGCTTCACCAATTACCGCAGTCACGTAGCCATCCAGAAGGTTTGCCTGAGATATTGCCGCTTCAGTGATAAAGCTGCAATAATTACAGCGCGACGGACAAAAAGGCAGCCCCACATAAACTATGTAATCCCCGGCAGAAAGATCAATCGTGTCCAAAAGCTTTCGCTCAGCCTCAGCGGTTTCAAGAGCGAGACGCGCTTTCGGCTGGCTTACTTTCCAGTAGGCTTCCAGTTCATCAAATGCTGCTGCTTTATCTTCGCTTGAATAAACAAAAGTCTTTTCTGCTTCGGGATCCCGCAGGCGCCGTTTCTTTTCCAGGAGCTCCAGAGCCACCTGTGTCGGTCTCACACCGCTCAGCGTTCCCCAGGGAAACTTATATCCTGTCTGTTCTGACAAAGCTATGTGTATCAGACGGCGTATATTTCGCCTGAGGTCCTCAGGTACGCT
>JAQWBU010000100.1 GCA_028706195.1 Eubacteriales bacterium | reverse complement strand
AAAACCGGCGGTACCCAGCGATATCATACCTCCGTATCCCAGGAGGATATTGAGCCCCAGCGCGACAATGGCATAAATCATAGTTGTGCCAAAAGTCAGAACCAAGGCATTGCGGATCAGACCCATGTTGGCCAGGAAGGGGAGTGAGGCCATGATGAGGGCGATGACAAGATAGCCAAAGTAAGCTTTTTTCTTATTATTAATCATCTTACCCTCCTATACTTTCTTTGTTATTTCTTTGCCGAACATGCCGCGGGGCTTAAAGATCAAAAATACCAGGATCAGTATATAAACGATCGGTTTGCCCCAGATGGTTCCCTGCGGGATGTAAACCTGCAGGATATTGTTCGCGATAGAAATGATATATGAAGCGATTACCGGACCATGGAAGGTTGAGAAACCGCCGAGTACCACCGCCATGAAGGCAGTGATCTGAATGTCATTCATAAAAGTTATGTTGACGACTGAGAAGGGAGCGGCCATCGTTGCTGCAAAGAGTGACAGCACAGCGGCTACAGCCCAGGAAATCATCGTGACGTTCTTTGTTTTGATACCCATCAGGCGGGCAGTGTTTTCGTTCGAAGCTGTCGCGCGGATAGACAGACCGGCTTTGGTTTTTAATAAAACCAGGAGCATGATGCCGAGGAGTGCTAATGTGACTATAATATTGAATGTGGCATTGTGTGATAATCTCGCTCCAAGAATATTAAAGCTTCCGCCCCGAATAGCCTGAGGTATGGTTTTGGGAAAGGGCCCGAAAACCATAGGGGTTATGCCCGTTATGATCAATAAAACGCCCAGGGTCAGAATCTGTTTGCCGACCAGACTTACTTTTTTTGCGTGTCGCATTAAGACGACGTCAATAATTACACCGGTGAGTATGGCTGTGAGCGCGCCGATCAGGACTGCCGGGAGTAAACCTAATCCCCACTTCTCCATGACTGTTGCGACAACAAAGGCGTTGAACATTCCGATAACGCCCTGAGCGAAGTTGGTCGTGAAGGAGGTACGGAAAATCAGGACAATGCCTAACGCTGCCAGAGCGTAGATGCTGCCATACTCTATAGAGCGAAGAATGACGCCCAGTAGGCTACTCATCAACAGGCCCCCATACAATAATGTTAGCTGCCCATACGTAGCCGATTCCGGCTGCGATGCTGCAGATCACGGTTCCGTCTTTTATTTTGCCTTGCTCGAGTCCCAGTTTGGGTGAGAGCATCTGGTCAATCTGACCAATATGGCCGTAGTTCTCCAGATATACAGTCTGATCTTCAGTTAAGCCGAGTGCTTCCAGCATGGCTTCGTGACCAGAGCGTTTAATGTGAAGGATGCTGAGATAACCAATGTCCTCGCGGGTCAGATTACTCTTGGCCAGAGCGTCATCGATACAAGCGTACCAATTTGGCATGGATACCTCGTTCAGACGGTCCTTCATTTTCTTTGCGTCCATCAGTCTGAGTGATTTATAGGCCTCATATATATTGTCGCAGGTGATACGATTGGCGATTCCGCCGATTTCAACTCCGGCTGTGCGCGCCAGTGAACCGTCTGAGCGGATACTGCCGCCGCGGAGTTCATTCTTGCCGAGGTTTTTCTTCAGGAGGAAAGCGCCGCCGCCGGCTGCCAGGTTATACATCATGGACATGTCTTTGTCTGTGAAGTCGACGAAGTCGCCGTTTCTGTAGCCGCCGACTACCATGATGACATTGAGTTCAGGATCAGCTAAGAGCATGGATTTCGCCATTTCCATGGCGGTCAGGGTGGTGCAGCAACGGTTCTGTACGTCAATGCCCCAGGCGTTTGTAGCTCCAATGCGATCCTGGATGTAGACTGCGGAAGTAGTCAAAGGATACTCTTTCCATTCTTCACCGACGCATAGTATAACGTCTATTTCCAGAGGGTCCATACCGGCGTCTTCCAGACAGTCAAGAGCTGCTAAAGCTCCCATTTCCTGAGTACCGTCTTTCTTAGAATCAGTCGGGATGACTTTTTCCACTATACCGAGCTTTTCTATGACCGCTTCCTCCGCCCACCAGCCTTCAGTGGCTTCAGAAATTTCCTTCGCAGTCATTCTGCCTTCCGGTAAATATACTCCTATACCGGCTATTCCCACATGATCTCTCATCATTTCCTCCTTTATTATCTATAATTTGCCAATCATAGTTATGCATTGCTGTTAATTCATACAAACACTTTGGATTCACCAGAGATAATTTGGTTTGGATGATGGTGAATACGTGTTCTTGTGAATACCCATTCACTTTGTTAAAATCATATCATCAGCTTTTTGTTTTGTCTAGACTGAAAACTATTTATACTATCAATATTCAGCTTTTGATTGGCTATATTGTATAAAATTTAAAAGAAAAGTAACTGGCTGACGTAGAAAAAACCCACGCTATGCGTAAATTGCAAATGTGAAAGGATGGCGCTATGCAGACTATTGGAAAAACTTTTGAGGAGATTCAAATCGGGGATACGGCTTCATTTACGAAGACTATCACGGAGACAGACGTATATCTTTTCGCGGGGATCTCAGGAGATCTGAATCCTGCCCATGTCGATGAAGAAACGGCGAAAACGACCAGTTTTAAAACCAGAATTGCTCATGGAGCGCTTGTGGCCGGACTAATATCAACAGTTTTGGGTACAAAACTCCCTGGCAACGGTACCATCTATCTGGCGCAGACCAGCAATTTCACCGCGCCGGTGCATTTTAATGACACCATTACCGCGACGGTTACAGTAAAAGAAAAGACCGAAAGAAAGCGCGTCATTCTGGATACCGTTTGCACAAACCAGAATGGTGAAGTTGTAATACAGGGTGAGGCAACCGTCCTTTGTCCGAGACTGCCGAAGACTGAGTAATTATCAGAGCAATAATTCGCAGCAACTTAGGTAGTGCATACTTTGGTGCCAGGCACCAAAGTATGCACTGCAGTACAATTAGGCTGCTTTCTTTCGCTTCCAGTCGTCAATGGCTTCTTCAACCAGTGTTTCGACCAGATCACTCAGGCTGTAGCCGGCTTCTTCCGCCATCAGTGGATAGTGGGCATAGCCCGGTTCAAGAGCCGGCATGGTGTTTAGCTCAATAATGTTAGGTTTACCCTTTTCGTCGAGCTTGATGTCAACCCGCGCCAGTTCACTGCACTGTAGCGCTTTATATGCCTGCAGAGCGGTCGCTGCAATTTTATCAGTCAGTTCCGGAGTGATCTCTGCAGGACAGATGCGCTTCACACCGTTTTCAGCCTTTACATCAACCGTTTGCACGTTAGTGCCATATTTTTCAGGAATTTTTAACTCAGTGATCGGCAGGACCTTCGGATCCTTTGTTCCCAGGATAGCAACCGAGAATTCTCTTCCCGGCAAATAACCTTCGACCAGAGCCGCTTGTTTAAAGTTTTGAATAACATAGCTGACTTGTCTGCGCAGTTCAGCTTCGTTTTGCACCAGACTATCGGCTGTGATGCCCAGAGCGGATCCTTCGTGAACAGGTTTTACAAACATAGGGAAATTCATATCTGAATAAAGTGAATCTTTAGCTGTGAAAAAAGTTTGAAAGGCCGAGATGGGAACCCCGGCTGCAGCAAAAACAGCATTGGCGTTGGCCTTATTGAGGGCAGCAGCCTGAGTTATCAGACCTGAACCTACAAAAGGAATGTCAAGCAGCTCCAGTAGAGCAAAAATATTCGCCTGTTCCTGTTTACTGTTTATACCGGTGCAGACATTAAAAATTACATCCAGCTCTCCAGCTGCCTGAATATCCTGCAGCAAGTTAAGAGATGCGGGAATACGTTTTACTTGATGCGATCTTGACACAAATGCTTCTTCGATATGATCGGCGATGATCGCCGGCTGACGATAGCTGCGCGGATCCAAAGTTTTTTCGGCTGACGACTGTTTTTTCGGCTCGTTATACACGAGCCCTATTTTATACATAGATTTATACCTCCACTGTATAAACTAACACGATCAAGCTTATGCATGAAGGAGAGATGTTACATATAGAAAAGCAATATTTCTGTTCATGATATCCTGCAAATAATATTATGGTATCGTAGTTTCTATCGGATAGTGTTTTGAAAGGGGAATTGTTCATGCGTTATTCCGCAGTGATAGCAGCTGCAGGTCTGTCTTCAAGAATGAAGTCCTTTAAGCCACTCATGCCTTTGGCTGGTGATACGGTCATCGGCAATGTCATTGATACTCTGAAACAGGCAGGAGCTGAAGATATTGTCGTAGTTATCGGACACAGAGCTGATGAGATGACCAAATATTTGGAAAAACTGGAAGTGCGGATCTATGAGAATAAACGCTATCTGGAAACCGAGATGCTGGATTCCGTCAAATTGGGTCTTGAGGCTCTAGGGGAAAATTATGATGCTGTCTTTATCACTCCCGGTGATATGCCTCTGATCAAGCTAGAAAGTCTGGAATCCCTGAAAAGAATCAAAGCTGGTGTCGCTCGTCCTGTTTGTCAGGGTAAAGGGGGCCACCCGGTCCTGCTTGATAAAAAGCACGTTGGCAGTCTGCTGGCTTATTCAGGTGATAGCGGATTAAAAGGCGCTCTCAAGTCGCTGGATGAACCCATGATAGATCTGGAAGTCGATGATCTGGGAGTTATTATGAATCTCAATACTCCCGAGGATTTCGAAAGAGCCAGGCTCTATGAACAAAAAAACCAATCCAAAAAAATGTCTGCTTCTGTTCCTACGGATGAAGAGATAGCTGAACTGTGGGATCGTTTTGGAACTCCCGCCAGAGTCAGGCAGCACTCAATGGCAGTGGAAGCAGCTGCCGCAGAACTGACTGCCGAGCTGGAGACAGCAGGGGTAGAGCTGGATAAAATACTCATCCGGGCTGCAGCGCTTTTACATGATCTTTGCAGGACGGAGAGACAACATGATAAAGTCGCCGGCAGCTGCCTCAGAGAGCAGGGCTATTACCGGGTAGCAGAAATAATCGAACGTCATCATGACGGCAGCTGGGAGGCTGACTTAGACGAAGCCGGAGTTCTATATCTGGCCGATAAAATAATCATGGGTACTGCCAGAGTTTCAGTTGAAGAGCGCTTTGAATTCAGTTATAAAAAATGTA
>JAQWBU010000099.1 GCA_028706195.1 Eubacteriales bacterium | reverse complement strand
TATCAGGGAGTTCATATATTCATTAATATTACTAAGAAGTCCTGCAGAAACAGGAAGTGTAAGCGTTTGCAGCACTGCATCATCTTTTAGAGATTTATGAATTAGTGTTCTGCCTGTGCGGCCATTACCATCAACAAAAGGATGGATGGTTTCGAACTGAGCGTGTATGACGGCAGCTTTAACTATGGGATTAACATCAGTTCTGTCGGAGTAGGCAATCAGATCCTTCATGTAGCAATCAATATGAGAATGATGTGGCGGAACAAAAATCGCTTCATGCGGAGAATAGTTTGTGCCGCCGATCCAAACCGCCTGGTCCCGAAACTTTCCTGCAAGATCATCTTGCGACGGGGTCATTAGAGTTTCATGGATCTTAAGTATAGTTGGGATCGACAATTTTTCTGAAATTTCTAATGCACAACGCATTGCTGAAACATTTCTTGCAATAAGCTGTGCATTATGCGGAGCTTTTGAACTTAATTCTGCCAAGGCGATATTTCTGATGCTGGAAGTTATATTTTCTATTTGTGAACTTGCTGCCGATTCACTGCGCAATAAGATGCTTGGAAAGGAAAAACCTTTTTGGCTTTGAAGAAGATCGAAGCGAGAAATATTAAGCATTAAGTCTGATATTGCCACATCCAGATCCGGGGGCAAGTTCACATTTTTGTCGGAAATAATATTAGGCAGAGCAGATTCATATGTAGGAAGAATTTTTCTTCTGCTGCTTCTTGACAAATACTGCAGGTCGCTGTTACTCTCCCACTTTAAAGTCTCGTATTTTATAGGTGGCCAGTTGTTCATAACCATTACCTCTAATTGCATCTAGAGGAACTGAGATTCATTTGAGTTCCTCTAAACTCGTGATAACGGTAATATATCATGTTTTTGCTACTAGATCAAGAAAAATACAGAATTTAGGGGAACTGTAACTAACTTTGTCTCCTCTGTAAAACCGGCATAACTGCAATCCGCTATCGCTCGCCATCCACGCCTAAAACCCCTGATCACCAGTGTCCTGCTCACCCCGGACACCCAACCCCTCCAGAATTCGCGCTGTATCCCGGCTGCGAACCCAGGAGTCAAATGAACTTACAGCATATCTGCTATCCCAGGCCAGCGGATCCACGCGCTCCAGATAGTCACGGATCACATTAGCGTCATAAGGTTGCCAGTATACGACTTCAACAGCCCATCTGATGTGATCAGCGTTCTCGCCATTTGCCGGTTTTTTTAACGCGTCCTGAAACCCCGCAAAACCTGTATAACCGCCCACATCGGTCGGCGGCGCGTCACCTCCGCCAGCAAGATACTCCACCCTGAAACCATCCAGAATGCCCTCTTCTACCACTTCAATCTCGAACCAAAAATTATCTCCGAAATCATATTGCCAGTATTGCTTCAATCCACGAAGCTCATAAAGCAGACCCACTCCTGTCTCACCTTGATCAAGCAAAGCAGGCATGAACTCTTCCGGCTGCCCCTCCCGAAATGATCGCTCCATCGCGACGCTTTGCTCAAAATCCTGCGAATCAAGGATCATAGTCTCATGAGCTAGCGAAGAGAGCTCCGGTCGGAAAACATACTTTGTCCAGTGATAGTTCAGCAGACCGAAACACGCCATCATCGTCTGACTGAGATCCGCAAAGCTGCAAATAGCGGGGATAAGAAAGCTGCGGAAGGGCAAGTGCTCTCTGCTGTTCCGGTAATCATTTTTATCAAAAATATGAAGCCCTGCCTGGTCAGCATTCTCTGCCTGACCGGCATGCTCTTTGTCCAATAGGCGTACCTGAACACGAAGGGCAGGAATCGACCGCACAAGCTCACATCCCGTTACATCGAAGAAAAATTCATTGAAAATGTCGATTGGTGGCCGATTCCAGCAATGTTTCTGGCGCCAAAGGTATGTCCTATTCTCGTTAAACACGAAGTTACTCCGCTCCAGCAGGCGTTTGCCGACCGGTTCCACCGGCGTGTGGAAATAATATTCGCGGATAATACTGTTCATCCAACTCCGGCTTGCCGGATCCCCGCTGGTCGTAAACGCGCTCAGTGGCGAATTAGTGAAATATGTTTCTAAAGCATCTGCATTGTAGCCGAGGCGGCGCAAACCTGCATAGAAAATCTCCAGAAGTGACTTGCGGCCGGCACTGAGCTTGTGTCTTCCGAGCTGAAAGCCAATCGTGAGCGCTGTCGCCTGATGTGCAAAAAAGAGATAGTTCCGCCCCTCATCTTTGCGCAGATGGACGAAGTAGAGGTCGGGTTCCAAGAAACTTCCGGAATCATGGGTACCGGGCCGGACCTCATAAAGCGTTTGTTCCAGCCCTTCTTCCGTCTGCAGCCAGTCTTCGAGCTTGTAGTCGGGGCTCTCGCTCAGAGCGTCTGCATATTGCAGGAGCAGAGCGAAGGCATCCTCCTTCGCTTCTTCCCGGGTGAGAATGCTCGAGCTGCGTTTTGAGCCCGCTTTGCTATCTCTTTTAATGCGCTCCCGGACAGCATTGGTCATCGCGAAAATCATTGACACCTCAATTCATTATGTGAGAATACTTCAGGCGGATGTTTGCTTGAAATCATTATTGCATAAATGAAGATGCCGGTGCACTGAAGGACTTCAAAGTGACCAGCATGAGTTAGACAATATTTGTGTAGTACATAACTTAGTACCAGAGATATCGGGCATCTTAGCCTACTTAAGATGATTCTTACTCATACAAGAGAGATGCTCACGCATAATTGTGTTTCATAATTACTTGACGTGTTGGTTATAACCAACTATATTGTATTCAGACTCATGAGGAGAGGGACGAATGAGCAAAAAGCTACAGGGTATTTATTACAAGACTGCTAATGTTTATGCCCCGTTGAAGAATGGCTAGATAATCAAAGCAGTAAAGTACAAGCAAAAATGTTGGGATATATGGAGCATCTTGAAACATATTGGGATCAAGGACCATTTGTGGGTGCTAAACTGAATTTTACATATTTTGCTAAATAAGATTTTACACTTCCTGAAATAAGGCTATCCTAAATCTCATATAAACAATGTGGAGATTCGGGAGGCTCAAATGAGAAAGGAAGAACGCATCTTTATGTATGGTCAGATATATGCATTAAAGAACAAGGGCTTTAACATCAGTCAAATAGCCTATGAGACGGGGCTAAGCAGACCCACAATTTACAAGTATTTGGATATGAATCTTGAGGAAATCGAATCCTGGTGTAACGACTTGACAGTCAGGAGCAAGAAGCTCGATCCATACCGAGCTCGTATTCTGCAATGGCTGAACCGGTATCCGCATATGAGCTCTGCCCAAATATACGACTGGCTGTTAGAAATAGATGGAGACTTAGATTGTGCAGAGAGCACAGTCAGACTTTATGTCAAGAACATAAGGGAAGCGGAAGGGATCATCAAGAATCCTCAAGCAAGATCTTACATGGCAGTTCCGGACTTTGAGCCTGGGAAGCAAACCCAGGTTGACTGGGGAGAAAGCTGGCAGAAGAACATAAATGGTGGTCAAACAAAACTTTACTTCATATCTTTTGTTTTAAGCTACTCACGCTACAAATTTGCTTACTGGCTGGACAGACCATTTTCCACAGACGATGGCATCTACGCGCATGAACTTGCCCTGGCATATTTTGGCGGCATGACCGAAGAGTTCGTCTACGATCAGGACAGCACCATTTCCGTGAATGAAAATGCCGGTGACTTCATGCTGACAGCAGCTTTTCAGGCCTATGTTGAGACGCGGGGAATTAAGGTTCGACTATGTAAGAAGGCCGATCCGGAATCCAAGGGGATGGTTGAAAGTGTGGTGAAGTTTGTTAAGAGAAACTTTGCGGAGAACAGGACATACACCGGTTTGGAGGATTGGAATCAGCGAACTTTAAACTGGCTGAAGCGAACAGGCAATCACAAAGTCCATAAAATAACAAAACAAAGGCCGGAGAAAATGTTCATCGTCGAGAAAAAACATCTTCTACCAGCCCACCCTGTAACTCTTGACCAGAATTACAAGTTGAGTATAACAAGGGCAATCCGCAAGGACAATACTATATTGTTTAAATCCAATCGCTACACCGTCCCCTTAGGCAGCTACAATCGATTTAAAGATCACAAGCTATCACTAATACTGGAAGGAGACCAGCTGCTAATTATGGATCCAGCGCAGGAAGAGCTTCTGGCAAAACATACAGTTTGTAAAGACCAGGGTAAATTAATCGACACTAATCTTCATGAGCAAAAGCCTTCGAAATCGCAGATAGAACTGAAAGAAAAGGTATTTCAACTGCTTGGTTTTACTCAAGAGGCAGAGATCTTTGTTGGAAAGATCTGGGACAAATATCCTAGACACAGGCAGGAACAGTATCGACTGCTTTTAAGCTGCATTAAAGATTATCCTGACAGTGCAAGCAGTGCTCTTGAGCGCTGTATCTCCAAAGAGACCTATTCTGCTAACTCCTTTAAGAGCTTCTTACTCTACGAAGATGCCTGGCAGAAGAAAGACTATCAGCTTAGGCTGCTCGAAAATGACGAGAATTTGAGATATGCACTGGAGAGTGCGCCACAGCGCTCAGTAGACTCTTACTACTTAAAGTTGGGAGTTGAGTGATGGATACTATCAGTAAAATGCAGGAACAGTGCAGCAAACTAAAACTCATGACCACGAAAGGTCAGTTGAACGACATCCTGAGACAGGCACAGAAGCTTTCCTGGACGCATACGGAACTGCTGCAATATATTTTAACAGCAGAAGTAGACGATCTGGAAGAAAGGAGTCTGAGGAGAAGATTAAGCTGGGCTCAATTTCCTTACCTGAAGACCTTGGACGACTTTAAAGTGGGTGAACTAAGTGACATGTCAGAGAGGCAAATAAAAGAATTAACTGAATTTCATTGGGTTAAGGATGCCTACAATCTAATACTTCTAGGACCGCCGGGAGTAGGCAAAACTCACCTGGCTCTAGGTTTGGGACTGGAAGGGATAAAGCAAGGACTCAAGGTTTACTACAGCACGATGAACAGCCTCTTGGATGCTTTAAAGACTGAAGAGTTCATGCGAAAATCTCAAATAAAGGTGAATAGAGTCAGGAAGGCTGACATTGTGATCATCGAT
>JAQWBU010000016.1 GCA_028706195.1 Eubacteriales bacterium | reverse complement strand
TGGCGCTGGCTGAAAGAAAGTCGCGGGATCCTGAAAGCGGATCCTTGCGTTTACTGGAATATCAGGATATCACTCTGGACATACTTGCCGAAGAAGAGAATGTCGTCTTAGCTGAACTTTACGCTGATCAGCTTGCGCGTAAACTAGGCACCAGCACAGAACGAATTATTCAGGAAATTGACAGAAGACGCGGCCGGCAGCAGAGCGAAAGCGTAACTCATGACAGCGGCAGTACAGGTGGAACTACCGCAGCGATAAGACAAGTCAAGCGCCCGAAATTTCGGCCGGAAAACAGTAACGACTTAAAATTACTGCGACTTGTCGCCGAAGCACCGGAGCTGGTCAAACGCGACCTGAATATACAACCTCCTGATACCGGACGCGATCCGATGTTGCTGGAGGCTTTGTCCGCCTTGGAATTATCTGCGCCGGTCAGGGCGGAGGATTTTCACTCCGGCGCCATCAGAGAACTGGCAAAGCTTGCTTTGGCTGACGCTGAAACGGGCGTGTTATCACTGTCCTCGTTATTGGCAAGACTGCAGCAGCTTGAGGCTCAGCTGGATGAAATAGACAGCAGCGGCAGCGATGAGAGAGAAAAACAAAAGATGGAAGAGTTTCGCGACGATCTGACCCAGATCCGCGAGAGTCTGGTCCAAAACATAGCCAGTTCTTCACAGGATGTGACACCGCCTTTACGCGAAAAAACTTATGATCAGTTGTTACGGGCAGTGCGCAGCGAGCAGCTATCCTGGGAGCGTGACAAGAAGCTGGCTCAATTTAATTATTATAATGAACGCGATGAAGCTGATAAGGCGGAGCAGGCGAAGCGGGATGCAAGTGTATACTCACAGGCTGCCGCCCTTGTCAGACATAGTAGATAAGGCAGGAATAGGAATATGGCAAAACAAAAAGATGAGCAGGACATTAATCAAAAGGATTTTTTACATGATTTGTCTGAATTAATTCTGGCTGTCAGCGAGAAAGCTGAAATTGACGAGGACAGCAGCGCCGCTAAAGCTGTATCAGCTAAAAAAGTCAAGATCAGAAAGAAGCAGAAGGCTGTTAAGCTGGACGTTGAATCACCGGATGAAAAAAGTGAGGATGAATTGGGTCAGGGTGGTTTACTTCTGACACCAAGCGTAGTAACCAGCCGTCCGCTTAAGGTCTCAGCTGCCAAAAAGGAAGACGTGCTTCTTATTGACGAAGACGTGGACCTTGATCTTGAAGACGAGCTTGATGAAGAAATCGATGCCGCTCTTGACCTGGGCGATGATGATGAAGAAATAGTTGACGCTAACCTTTTTTCCGAAAGTACAGACGAAGATGTTGTTGAAATAATTGATGAAGATAAATTGATCGAAAGTATAGGGCAGGATTATGACTTTAATATCGAACTCTTAATGCCTCTGATTTCACGTGGATACGATAACGACAATGAACTGAAGCAGGAAGAAGTACTTGATTATCTGGAGAAGATCCAGCTGGACGAGGACTTGCTGGACGATGTCATCAGTATTTTAATCCGCGCAGGCATTGAAGTTATTGACGAAGAAGAACTGGTTCGTGAAATGCATGAGCGTGAGCGCGACAAGAACAAGATGGCGGAAGCCTTTAACGATGCCATGATGGTCGATGATCCCGTGCGCATGTATCTTAAGGAAATAGGTCAGGTCGAGCTTCTTACTGCCGAAGAGGAAAAAGAACTGGGAGCAAGAATGGAAGCGGGCGACTGGGAGGCTAAGCAGCATCTCACCGAAGCTAACCTGCGACTTGTCGTCAGTATTGCCAAGCGCTATACGGGACGCGGCATGCACTTCCTTGACCTCATTCAGGAAGGAAACCTCGGCTTGATCAAAGCTGTCGATAAGTTCGACTACAAGAAAGGCTTTAAATTCAGTACCTATGCTACCTGGTGGATTCGTCAGGCCATCACCCGCGCCATTGCGGATCAGGCCAGAACCATTCGTATACCGGTTCACATGATTGAAACGATCAACAAACTGGTCCGGATCCAGCGTCAGCTGGTACAGGAACTCGGCCGTGAACCTGAGGTTGACGAGCTGGCAGCCGAGATGGAAATGACACCGGAGAAAATCAGAGAAATAATGAAAATCTCGCAATCACCCGTGTCATTGGAGAAGCCGATCGGTGAAGAGGAAGACAGCCAGCTGGGTGACTTCATCCCTGATGAAGATGCTGCGTCACCGGATGAGCAGGCAGCCAATACGCTGCTGAAGGAAGAACTGCTGAATGTCTTGTCCGAGCTTTCTCCGCGCGAGGAAGAAGTGCTCAAATTGCGTTTCGGCCTCAAGGATGGTCGCACCAGAACCCTGGAGGAAGTCGGCAAGGTCTTTGACGTAACGCGCGAGCGTATCCGCCAGATCGAGGCCAAAGCCCTGCGCAAGATCCGACACCCATCCCGCAGTAAGAGATTAAAGGATTATGTCGATTAATAATCGCAAACGCTGCGATCCCAATATAACTTCGATAAAACGCGGTCAGCGCCTTCAAGCGCTGGCTGCGTTTGTGCCTGCGGGCAGTGAGCGCCTGATCGATGTCGGCTGCGATCACGCTATAGTTCCGCTGGAACTGCTGTCTCAAGGCAGGGTTAAAGAAGTACTCCTGATTGACATCAATGATGAGCCGCTAAATCGGGCCAAAGCTCGGGCGAAAACGCAATTTCCTCAACTAAGAGACAAAATCTGCTACTTAAAGCAAGACGGCTATTACGGCGTTGAGGGCAGCCCCGGCGATATCCTTCTCATCAGTGGTCTGGGCGGAGAAACTATAGCCGAAATATTAATAAATGCTTTTGAAGATAAGAGGGAAATTCGTCCGTCGCGCTTGATTTTGCAGCCTCAAACTAAACAGTTTGAACTGCGTTCAGCCTTAAAGGGCTTGTCTTTTGCTGTGAGCGAAGAACATCTGGTCCTGGATGATGATCGTTACTACACTATTATTATATGTGATACTGATGATGCTGAAGCTTCACCGCTAAATGAGCTGCAACTTTATATCGGACCCAGGCTTCTTTATGCTGTAGAAGAGAGACTGCGCCGCGGGCAAGGATCAGAAGAAGATGCATTGCTTTTGGATTGGGCCAGGCTGCAAGCCGAACGCCTGATCCTTGAGGGAAGGGGAGACGCCGCAAGAGCGAGACTGGCTCAAAAGTGGCTTCAACTGCTGGAAAGAGGGAATCATGACGAGAAATATTGATGTATTTGAAGTTATTGAAGAGTATGCACCGCTTGATCTGGCTGAAGAATGGGATCATCCGGGTTTGACCTTCGGGACTTATCATGCGAAGGCAGAACGTATTCTTTTGGCTTTGGATCTGACAGCGGAAGTAGTAAGGGAAGCGGTCGAAAGTGATGTTGATCTGCTGATCGTGCATCATCCGCCGCTTTTCAACGCGATACATTCTTTGACTGACGCCACAGCGGAAGGGAAGATGCAGCTTGACCTGATTTCCAACGGTATTTCCTGTTACAGCGCTCATACAAATCTTGATCGCGCTAAGGGCGGAACCGCCAAAGCTTTGGCCGGCAGATTAGACCTGGATGTTGATGACAGGGGCTATCAACTATTGCAGCCTATGGCAGAACAGCCTGACTTCGGTTATGGTCTCTATGCCAGCCTGCGTCAGCCGCAGTCGTTTCTCAATTTTGCCGCGGCGGCAGCAGAACGGCTCGCCATCCCGGCCTGTCAGCGCTTCAGCTCCGAGGATGATCGGGTGACTACTTTTGCGCTCTTTCCGGGCAGCTTTGATGAAAGTAGCATGGGGCGACTCGAAGAGATCAAAGCTGAACTTCTTATTACCGGCGAAATCAAGCATCACATAGCTTTAATGCTGGAAGCTCGGGGGATTCATGTCTTAGCAGTCGGTCATGATGTCTCCGAACGGGACGGGATGCATATCTTGGCTGCTCATCTTCGGGCTGCTTTTCCTGATCTGGAGATTGAAGTTAACGGCGGAATAGACTATAATTGACCTTTGGATGAGTAAGTTGCGCGACCGCGGCGACATGCCGAAAGGCAGTCGGTGAGGAAAGTCCGGGCTCCATAGGGCAAGGATGCCGGGTAACGCCCGGTGAAGGTGACTTTAAGGAAAGTGCAACAGAAAAATACCGCCGAGTTTCTCGGCAAGGGTGGAATGGTGAGGTAAGAGCTCACCGGCAGGCTGGAGACAGCCTGGCCCTGCAAACCCCATCCGGAGCAACACCGTGGAGGAATAACTGTGACCCGCAGGTTCCGAGGAGGTGGCTTGAATTGATCGGCAACGATTGATCTAGACAGATGGTCGCTCACGACAGAATCCGGCTTACAGACTTACTCATCCTTATTCATTCGTATGTGTTTTCAAGAGATTTTTGCTTAGCGTATGTTACAAATATAGCTGAAGACTATTAGATCTCGGACAATCTATTATTTTGTTGTATACTATACATCCAGACAAAAGTAAACGATCCCTCTGTGGTTTCGTTTGAAAGGAGCAAAAATATGGTTGATAACATTTTGGACTTTTTAGGAGTTGAAAGTAAATCGAAGGCCCGTAACAGATCATTTTTCTTATTCTTAGGCGGAGTCGTTGTGGGAGCTGCAGCAGGCATGCTGTTTGCGCCGCAATCCGGTGAAGAAACCCGCGAAAAGATCAAAGATACGGCAGTAACAGGAGCTGACAAAACTGTGGAGCTTTCTAAGAAAGCCGCCAAAGAAATCAAGGAAAAGTACGAAGAAATCAAGCAAAAGGTTAAGAAAGCCGAAGACATTATCGAAGAAAACGTTGAGGACACCGTCGAGGATTTAGAGGAAGTCTAATAGTTCTGTTTGGCTAAATTTATAATCCTTAAATGCTAGAAAGGAATTGACTAATGCAATTTCTACTTGTTGAGTACGTAATGACCCCCAACGACATAATGGGCATTGTTTTAGGTGTTCTTGGCGCTGTCGCCATAATTTTACTGCTAGTATTTTTAATCTATCTGATTAAAACAATGAAGAAAATCAGTGAAATCGTTAATGATGTAAGTGAACCTGTAACGGAAGTTGTTGCAGCTTTGCCCGACCTGATTGAGCCGGCCCAAACCCTGGTGGATGGTCTTTCTGAAACGGTACCTGCCATACTTGGCGATGTTAATAACTTAACCAGCGAAGTGTCAGGAGCCGTTGACTCAGTTAAAGGCTTTTTCCAAAATCGCGGCAGGCGTCAAGCTGTACGCCAGTCTGACAATGTGGGAACACAGGCAGCGCGGATAATTGGCTTTTTGGCCGGTATAGTGGCAGCTTTCAGACAAGGCAAATCTAAAAAGAAGAAAAAGAAAAAGTAATATAAATTTAATTTTATAAACGGACAGGCGGCACTTTTATCGGAAAAGTCCGCCTGTTTTATGTTTATACTATATTAAGTAATATTGACCTGATATTTTCGTTCGTTTGGAGGAGATGTGATGAGCTCAAATCCGGATGCCAGAATCTTTGACGAGGAAATGGCAAGATACGCTATCGAAAAGGACGAGATCAGCGAGTCTTCCCATAAACAACGCTCGGCACGCCGGCAATACAATTTTCTGGCCTTTTTGATTCCCTTGTTAATCCTGGCCCTGGCTTATGCTACGCGGACAGTGTTTCCCTTTGGCGACAGGCACATACTTACAGTTGATCTTTTCCACCAATATGCGCCTTTCATGGCTTTGCTGCGGCGAACAATTCTTTCAGGCGAATCAATATTTTTCAGCTTTGCCGGCGGACTGGGTATGAATTTTTATGCTTTGTTCGCTTATTATCTGGCCAGCCCTCTGAATCTCTTGCTCCTTGTTTTTCCTGAGGCTTTTTTATCGGAAGCGGTTTTGGTACTTACTTTGATTAAAGTAGGCCTGGCGGGACTGGCTTTTCATCTCTTTTTGAAAGAAACTTTCCAGAGGCGCGGCGCTTTCAGTGTTATCTTCGGGGCTATGTATGCGCTGTCCGCTTACGTGATGGCCTACTCCTGGAACATCATGTGGCTGGATGCCCTGATATTAATGCCATTGGTCCTTTGGGCCTTAACCCGCTTTGTCAAAGAAGGTAAATTTGTTCTTTATGTGGTTTTTCTCGCCCTGCTCTTGCTCAGCAACTACTATGTCGCCTTCTTCGCCTGTGTTTTCATGGCGCTGTATTTTCCGATTCTGATGCACCAGCATACGCAGGGATGGCCTGCCGGCAGTAAAGTGAAGCTTGTATTCAAGATTATCGCCGCGACGGTAATCGCTGTGGCGCTCAGTGCTGTCTTGCTGGTCCCGGTTGTTGAGGCCTTACGGCATACCAGTGCCAGCGGCGATTCTTTCCCGGCCAGCGTAGAGTTCACTGCTAATCCACTGGCATATCTGGCACAGCATTTCCTCTTTTTGCAGCCTACCATTCGCAGCGGTTATCCCAATTTGTATTCCGGTGTGGCTACAATGCTGTTAATACCGATATTCTTCATGTCAGCCCGGATCGGTCTGCGGCAAAAACTAATGCATGCTGCTCTGCTCCTCTTTCTCCTGTTATCTTTTGATCTGAACATACTGAACTTTCTCTGGCATGGCATGCACTTCCCGAATCAACTGCCATACCGCAATTCTTTCGTCTATATATTCCTGCTTCTGACCATGGCCTATGCGGCTCTCAGATCTTTGCGTGACTTAAAAGTGAAAGATTCAGTGCTTCTGGCGCTGCCTCTGTTAATTGCTGTGCCTGTGAGTGTATTACTGCTGGATGATCTGGCGGTAAGTGTTGCGACCCAATGGGGCACGATCGCCTTCCTCGTGCTCTATGCTCTGGTATTTGCCAGCTTTGGCCGGACAAGCTCAAGTGACGAAAATATAGTAAATAAGAGCCAAAGTGAAGCAAGGCGCGCGTCTATTTCTATCGTCCTGATTTTGCTCATGGTCTTTGAGCTTCTGGCGCAAACTATTGTGAGTGTGCATTTTGTTGATACTAATGAATATTTCGGTTTGCGTGACGGCTATGCTGCCGGCAACAAACCTGCAGCCATTCGTGCTGCTTTGGCTGATATTGAAAGCGGCTATCAGGATGGCCCTTTTTATCGGGTGGAGCTTAATAAGCAGAAAAGTTCAAATGATCCCGCTCTCTACGGTTACAATGGTCTGACCGTGTTTGCTTCCACCTCGGCGGAAAAGCCGGTGCGATTTTTTAAAAACATGGGTTACTACAGTAACGGCATTAACAGCTATAAATACACGGGATCCACATTATTCCTGGACTCACTTTTCGGGATTGAGTTTCTGCTGGGCAGAGAACCTCTGAACCATTCTGAAACACTGCGCGAAGAAGTGTTAGATAACGGCGAGGTCAAGGTCTATCAGAACCCTTACGCCTTGCCTCTGGGCTTTGCTGCCAGCAGCAGTGTATTTACCTACAGTTCGACCGGAGGCAGGATCTTTCAGAACCAAAACCGTCTGGCCCAACATATAAATCCTGAGCTTGGCAATATCTTCAGCGAGTTGAAAGTGACTAATCTGGATGCGCCTCCGGAAGCTCAATCCACCAGCGGGGATTCGCGCTTCAAGTTTTATAAGACGGATCCGGAAAAAAGCTACACACTTCACCTGCACGCTGACATCGATGAAGCCGCGACTCACTATCTGTACTTTAACAGCAAAAGACATGACATGGACGAGGCCATTCTCAGGGATCAGAACGGACATGCCATCAGACTGAATGAAGACGGCTTGACCGAAATCGGTTATCTGACTGAGGGAGAAGTAAATCTGGAGTTGACCTTCAGCGCGGCGGCAGCTGCCAACGGTGAAATCGAGCTGCGCCTGGCCCGTATGGACGAAGAGGTGCTGGGGCAATTTTCTATGGCAGCAAATCGCAGTGGTCTGGAACTGACAAGTTTCAAAAACGATCTTTTCAGCGGTCGTTTTGAAAGCTTTGAAGACGGCGCGCTGCTCTTGTCCATTCCTTATGATCCCGGCTGGACAGTCTGGGTGGATGGCGTGAAAGAAGAAAACATTCGGCAGGTTGATGGCGCTTTGATGGCAATTCCTGTCAGCGCGGGTGAACACAGGCTGACTATGCGCTTCCGACCGGAAGGGCTTAATTTGGGCTTGCTGATTTCAGGCGTCGCTTTGGCAATTTTCATCCTTGCAATTGTGATCAGCGTTTTATTGAGAAAAAGACGAAAGCATGCTGCGGCCGGAGAAGTTATTGTATCAGAAGGATTTCTCTCCTATCCTGATAAAGAACAGTCGAGTGACGATTTTGAGAATCTTATGTCTGAAGACGAGCGCGAGCTGATGTTTGATGAGGTCCTGGAGGATACTGCTAAGCAGCGCCTGAAAAGTGAGCAAGTGGATTTCTCTGATAAACTGGAACAATATTACAAACAGAGTAATTTCCATCTCGATCCAAACGCGGATGATGCAGTGCGGGAAGTTGATACAGGTTTAGCAGATGAAGCTGATGCGCAAACCGAATCTGCAGAGAAGGAAAAGAACTAAGGAGACTTATGAAAAGAAAAGAATACTTATCCTGGGACGAATACTTTATGGGTGTGGCGCTGCTGTCAGCAAAGCGCAGCAAGGATCCCAGCACACAAGTAGGTGCCTGCATTGTATCGCCGCAAAATAAAATCGTCAGTGTAGGCTACAATGGCCTGCCCTATGGCTGTAGCGATGATGAGTTCCCCTGGGCACGCGAAGGAGATTTCCTTGACACCAAATATCCTTATGTCTGTCACGCTGAATTGAATGCAATTTTGAACAGTTCCGGACAGTCAATGCAGGACTGCAGGGTCTATGTGCCCTTGTTTCCCTGCAACGAATGCAGCAAGGCGATTATTCAGGTCGGAATCAGGGAGATAATCTATTTGTCAGACAAGTATGCTGATACTGATATCATCAAGGCTTCCAAACGGATGCTGGATGCTGCCGGAGTAAAGTACAGAGCGCTTGATCAGGAGAGCTTTGAAATTTGCCTTTCCTTCGATCCGCAAAAGGTTTAGGCCCCGTCTTCGAGAGCTTTGATTGCTTCGAGTTCTTCGGGCTTAAGATGTCGCCACGACCCTTCAGCCAGTCCCTCCAAAGTTATGTCCATGATGCGAATGCGTTGTAAATCAATAACTTCATAGCCTAAGGCCTCACACATGCGTCTGATCTGACGGTTGAGGCCTTGTTTTATTTCAATGAAAAACTCACGCTTATTGATGGGTCTTAGTTTCGCCGGCAAAGTCACAGTATCCAAAATGGCGACGCCGCTTCGCATTTTATCCAAAAATTCATCCGTAATATCCGCATTGACCTTGACCTTATATTCCTTGGGCTGCTGATTGCGTGCGTGTATCAGGGGGTTGACGATGCTGCCGTCGTTCGTCAGCAGGATCAGACCGCGCGAATCGCGATCCAGCCGTCCGACCGTGAATATTCTTTGGGGGAAATTTAGATAATCAATAATGTTGTCGGGTACAGCAGGATTGGCGGTACAGACAATACCCGGAGGCTTGTTGAAGGCTATGTAGACGAGATCTTCTTCTTCAGGTAAATGCAGTGTCTGACCTTCTACCTGAACCACGTCGCCGGCTTTCACCTGTGCTCCCAACACCGCCAATTCGCCGTTGATGGTTACTTTTCCGGCCTCGATCAGCTGGTCAGCCTGACGTCTGCTGCTGTAACCACTGGCGGAAATGTAACGGTTAATGCGCATCGCTGTCATAAACATCCTTCAGCTGTTCCATCGATTGCAGGATCTCATCGGCATAGGGCATAGTGACGGTAAAGACGGAACCTTCACCTTCCTGACTGGATACTGTGATCTTCTGACCCATTTGTGTGGCGATTTCCCTGGCGATCGATAAGCCGAGTCCCGTTCCGGGCTGGTTGTGGGCTTTATCCGCTTTGTAGAAGCGGTCAAATACGTGATCGATGTCCTCCGCAGCAATGCCTTGCCCATTATCGATAACGGCGATGGAAGCATAGTAACCGTGGTCTTCTATCACTATTTTAACCAAGCCGCCTTCAGGGGTGAATTTTATCGCATTATCCAGGAGAATGATGAAGATCTGTTCGCTGCGATCCTCATTGGTCCAGACAAGAGGCAGATCGTCGCTTAGACCCTCTACGGAAAGTTCAATATCATGGTCGGCAGCTATCGGTATATAACGCAGGCTGAGACGTGAGATCAGGGAGGGAAGATTAACGGCGTCCATTTCAATGCCGACTGAGCCGGCCTGAATACGTGACAACTCGAGCATGTCATTGATTAAGCGGGATAGGCGCATAGTCTCCCGCAGTAGGATCTCGTAATATCTCTGCTTGACATCTTCTGATTTGACCATGCCTTCAGCCAGAGGTTCCAGCAGGGCTCTCATGGAGGTGAGGGGAGTGCGCAGTTCGTGCGAGACGTTGGCGACATAATCCCTTCTGGTCTGCTCCAGACGCTCCGCTTCGGTGACATCCCGGAAGAGGCCTACGGCTCCTGTGACTACATCCTGATCCGAAAACAGGGGTGTGATGGTGCTTGAGATCTGCCGGTGATCTTTGGATATGACATAGGAAATAGCAGAGCGGGTTTCAATCGCTTCGGAGAAACGCTCGTCCAGTCTCAGTTGCTCCAGGAAACGTTCCGGAGTTCCGAATTGTTCGCTGTTTGCTTCCAGACCAAAGACTTCCCACAATCTTTGGTTGTAGGTGATAATTTTTCCTTCGCGATCAACAGCGATGATGCCCTCAGCTATGCCGTCGATTATCTGCTGCAGACTGCTACTTTGATCCTGTAATTCCTGGAACAGAGTCGACAGACTTTCCGAGAGGTAGTTGATAGATCGTGCCAGATCGCCCATTTCTCCTTCCAGATCTTCATCCGCGCGCTGGCTGAAATCTCCTTCACTCATGTTCAAGGCGATCTGCCGGATTGATTCCAGAGGTTTGAAAGAGTGCCAGGCGGCGAAAGCTACCGGGATGACCATGATGACCAGTACGATGATAGATGAGGTGATGAGTGCGAAGTTCAGGCTCTGAATACCGGCATTCATTTCCTCCATCGGCTGTAGAACGATCAGACTGCCGATTTTGTCTGAAGGGTTGTCCTCATCGGTCAGAGCGAGGGAAAGTATGATGAAGCGCCCTGCGTCCGCGCTCAGATTTTCTTCCGTCTGATGCAGATTGCCGCTGATGGACATCAGTTCCCTGTGTTCACGCAGGACTATGTCGAAAATCTCCGACTCCACTGCCTTCAAACTCTCGGGCAGGGGGGAGCTGATAATTATCTCACCGCTTTCATTGAGAGTGAAGAGCCAGTTGCCATAGAGTTCATAGGCCAGGATTACAGATTGAGCGAAGAAGGGAGTGACAACGCCTTCCGTTGCGGAAGGTGAGTGCTCGTCCACCAGACGCTCGGCCCTGGGCAGAATTTCTTCAACTTTTATGCGTGTGAAAACAGGCTGTGCGACAAAGGTGTAAAAAATTATAGTCAGCACAGTCCATAGAATCACTGCCGCGATCAGCAGCGTGAAAAAACGACGAACCAGGTAGCTGTTTCTCATGCTGTGGCTTCGAACTTATAGCCTACTCCATAGACGGTAATCAGGGCGTATTTAGGATTCTCCGTGTCAATCTTCTGACGAATCCTCTTAATATGAGTGTCCACTGTGCGGGTGTCGCCGAAATAATCGTAGCCCCAGACCTGCGAGAGAATCTGTTCACGGCTCATAACCTGTCCCTGATGGGAAGCCAGAAGATAGAGTATTTCAACCTCTTTGGGCGTGAAAGCTACAACCTCATCTTCGACCTTCACCTGATAATTATCGAGATTAATTTCCAGACCGTCAAAGCGCAAAATTGACTGATTGTGATTGCCCTGTTCAGCGTCATGAATGCGGCGAAAGACTACTTTGATCCGGGCGATAACTTCACGAGGGCTGAAGGGTTTAACTATGTAGTCATCGGCGCCCAGTTCCAGGCCCAGGACCCGGTCTATTTCTTCGCCTTTGGCTGTAAGCATGATAATCGGTACATTGCTGGTCTTGCGAATATTACGGCAGACATCAATACCGGACATCTTCGGCATCATCAAATCCAAAATTATCAAGTCAGGTTTTTCTGTCTGAGCCATATTCAAAGCTTCTTCACCGTCGTAGGCGGAAGCGTAAGTGAAGTTCTCGGCGTCCAGGTATAAGCCAAGTGATTCGTGAACGACGGGATCGTCATCAGCTATTAATATATGTGGTGTTATTGACATAAGACCTCCTCTATAATTTATTAAATTATATCACTCTCCGGCTGGTTCAGCCCATCCCAGTGACCTATGAACCGCTTTATGCCAGTTTTTCAGTAAATTCTCAGCTTCTTCCTGAGGCATTTGCGCTTTAAAACTTTCCTTATCTCTGGCAGTTTCCATTATCTGATCAGTGTCCTCAAACCAGCCGACAGCAAGTCCGGCCAGATAATAGGCTCCCAGAGCGGTGGATTCGCGGATGGCCGGCCGCTCTACCGTCAGGTTCAGGATGTCGGCCTGAAACTGCATCAGAAAATCGTTGTCAGCAGCGCCTCCGTCCACCTGAAGTTCTTTTAGTTTGATGCCGCTGTCCTTTTCCATGGCGGCGACCAGATCATAGGTCTGATAAGCAATGGATTCAAGGGCCGCCCTGCTGATGTGTTCCTTCTTGCTGCCACGAGTGAGCCCGATAATCAAGCCGCGGGCATACTGATCCCAATGGGGCGAGCCTAGTCCGGTGAAGGCGGGTACAAAGTAGATGCCGCCGTTGTCTTCTACTCCTAAGGCCAGCTGCTCGGAGTCAGAGCTGTGCTTGAAAAAGTTCATTTCATCACGAAGCCATTGTATTACTGCCCCCGCTATAAAGATGCTGCCTTCGAGAGCGTATTGGATCTTGCCGTCTATAACCGGAGCGATAGTTGTGACCAAACCGTTTTCGCTGCGGATTATCTGCTTGCCGGTGTTCATGAGGAGAAAGCATCCGGTGCCATAGGTGTTTTTGATCTGACCAGGCTGGAAGCAGCGCTGGCCGAAGAGGGCGGCCTGCTGATCGCCGGCGAGGGCTGCAATCGGAATCTGATGCCCCTGAATATTACAGTGGCCGTAGATCTCGGCACTGTTTCTTACCTCCGGTAAACAGGAGTGCGGGATATCGAAGATGTCCAGTAGTTTTTCATCCCAGCAGAGGTCTTTGATGTTGTAGAGCATGGTACGGGAGGCATTGCTGAAGTCTGTGACATGGGCCTGGCCATTAGTGAGCCGCCAGACCAGCCAGCTGTCGACGGTGCCGAAGAGCAGATCGCCTGTGGCGGCCTTTTCCCGTGCCTCGGGAACATGATCCAGAAGCCACTTGATTTTACTGGCGGAAAAATATGCATCCGGTACCAGACCGGTTGTTTCTCTGATGTAGTCCGTATGTCCCGCAGCTTTGATCTCTTCAATAATGTCAGTGGTGCGGCGGCACTGCCAGACAATGGCGTTATAGATGGGGCGGCCGTTCGTTTTATCCCACATAATTGTGGTTTCACGCTGATTGGCGATGCCAATGGCTGCAATATCTTCTACGGCAATATGTGATTTGCCGATGACTTCGTTCAACACGGCAAATTGCGACGAGTAGATTTCCATCGGATCCTGCTCAACCCAGCCCGCCTGTGGATAGTACTGCGTGAATTCCTTTTGTGCGCTGGCTACGATATTTTGTTCGCGGTCAAACAAGAGTGCGCGTGAGCTGCTGGTGCCCTGATCCAATGCTAGAATATATTTCCCCATGAGCGTCTCCTTTTCTCACGTTGTGTGGATTTCATAAATTATTATACGTTGACTACTATATAATAAGCCAGAAAGCATTTTGTTTTTAGAAGTGGAGTGAGGCGTGCCTAAAATACAGCTTCTATATGAAGACAATCATCTATTAATTGTGGTGAAGCCGGCTGGCATCCTGTCTCAGGGTGACTCCAGCCAGGATGCGGATATCTTGTCGCACTTGAAGGAATATATCCGCGTTAATGAAAATAAACCGGGCGAGGCATATCTGGGACTGGTGCAGAGGCTGGACCGGCCGGTGAGCGGTCTGATGGTCTTTGCCAAAACCTCGAAAGCGGCTTCGCGGCTTTCGGATCAGATCCGCCGTCGCAGTTTGAAGCGGGATTATATTGCTCTTTGCCACGGCATGCCTGACAGTGAAAGCGGAGTGTTCATAGATTATCTGACGAGAAAACCGCTTGAGGGCAAGGTCCGCCTGGCAAGAGAATCTGACGGAGTCAGAGCGGAGTTATCTTATAGGGTTCTTCAGCGTAATTATGAACTGGACCGCAGCCTGCTCCTGATTCGCCTGGACACGGGAAGGCGGCATCAGATTCGTGTGCAGCTGGCTCTGAGAGGGCTGCCGATACTCGGAGATTACCGCTACAGTGATATGACCCCGGCGGACAAAGAGCTTTATTCTCCGGCCTTGCACGCTGCCGGACTGGGTCTGATGCACCCGACGAAGAAGGAGGAGATGTACTTTTTCTCATCGCCTTCGTGCAATAATTCTTTTGCTTCTGTTTCTGCCGAAGAAATGGAGCAGGCTCTCAATCTGGCTTCTGAACTTGGTCTGATCCCGAAAAAAGCGGATCTCAGACAGGAGATAATAAAGGAAATCTGATTTCAAGATGAGGACAGCGGAGGTGTTTAAATGAGTGACTTTTACAGGACTGCTTTGGACATGAAAGAGGAGCTGGTTTCGTATCGGCGCCGGATCTACTGCAATCCGGAAGTGGGCCTGGAACTTCCGGAAACGACGGCATTTGTTAAAGAGACCTTGGAGTCAAAGGGGCTTGAAGTCGAGGAGATTGCTCCGAGCGCTCTCCAAGTCCTGATCAGAGGGAAAGGCGAGGGCAAGACCTTATTGCTCCGCGCCGACATGGATGCGCTTCCGATTGAGGACAGGAGCGATCTGGACTTTTCATCAAAAAGACCCGGGAAGATGCATGGCTGCGGTCACGATATTCACACAGTTATGGCGATGGGTGCTGCGCTGTTGCTGCATGAGCGCAAAGACGAACTGCAGGGTAATGTCAAGATTATGTTTCAGCCGGGAGAAGAGATTTTTGCCGGAGCAAAGCTGATGCTGGAGTCGGGCTTGCTGGAGGATCCTCCGGTAGATGCAGCTGTTGATATGCATGTTGATCCGATGTCTCCGGTCGGAACTTTGGATTATCCTCCGGGTCCTTTCACTACTTCCGCTGATAATTTCACTATCACTTTGCGCGGTCAAAGTGCTCACGGCAGCGCTCCTAATAATGCGAAAGATCCGATTTCTGCCGCAAGGGATTTACACTTAAACCTGCAGAGCCTTCGGGCTCGGGAAGTGGCTCCGGGGGAGTACCTGGTCCTCAGTATCTGTAGTTTCAATGCCGGCAACAGCCATAATATTTTCCCTGATGAGGCTGTCTTGCAGGGTACCATGAGAACGTATAACTCCAAGGTCAGGGATTATATGCTGCAGCGGATTCCGGATGTTGTGGAGGGGATTGCGCGGCTGCATGAGGTTGAGGCTGATTTCGACATTGTTATGAGTACGCCGTCGATTGAAAATGATCCGCAACTGGTGGAAGAGATATCCTCCTATCTGGAAAGCTTCGATCTCAAGTTTAAGTCAAATCCGGGGGCGCTGATTTCGGCTTCCGATGATTTCGGCTATATTGCGTCACAGATTCCGAGTGTCTTGATGTCGATCGGCTGTAAGCCGGAAGGCGTGGAAAAGAACTTCCTCCATAACTCCGGCGTTACTTTTGATGAAGATGTTATTCCGGTAGGAGCAGCAACATTTGCGCATATCGCTTGGAACTGGCTGGCAAATAACTAACTAGCTGTGTCTGGCTATGAATTCCCAGATGGCTTCGAGGACCTCCTGGCTCCAGAAGCCATCTTCATGTTTGCCGCCATCGACTGTAATCATTTCCGCTTCAGTGCCGTGGTCTTTGAAGGCTTTATAAAGTCTTAGTGACTGATCATATGCCACCAGCTCATCCTGATCGCCGTGCAGGATCAGAACGGGCGGATAGGTTTTATCTATTTCGATACGCTCGAGTGGGCTCATTTCGCGAACCAGGTCCATATCTATGCTGCCGTCAGGCAGGCCGACGAAGTTTTGCATGTCTGTTCTTAATGAGGCCAGCGCTTTGGTCTGGGTTTCCCGCTCCTGGGCGGAAAGCTGTTCCAGTGCGTCTTTGCCTTTGGCTACAGCGGTTTGAAAGAGTTGCACCATATGCACGGTGTCGGCAGGCCCGAAACAGTCAACGACGAAGCTTACGGCGTCAGATTCTTCAGCCCACTCAGCCGTCTTGTATTTAGGATCATCTGCTGTGAGGCCAACCAGTAAAGCGGCGTTGGCGCCGGAGGAGGTGCCCCAGATACCGATACGCTCCGGATCGATGTGCAGTGTGTCGGCCTGAGCGCGCAGGAAGCGGATGGCGGTTTTCACATCTTCGAGAAAGGCGGGTGCGCGATGTCCGTCTTTGAGACTGCGGTGGGTTGTTGTTGCAACAACATAGCCTTTCCTGGCCAGCTGCGCCAGCTGAGGAATTTCAAAGTAAACCTGCGGGAAGGTCCAGCCGCTGCCCTGAACGAAGAGAACGGCAGGGTAGAGGCGGTCTTCGCCCTGTTCGTTGACAAGACCCCAGGGCTGCAGGATCTGCATCTGCAGGTTGTCTTTGTCCCGTCTGGTAAATGTGATATCAGGAATCATGCCGGCAAGTCCGTCCTGTGATGGGTTACTGGCTATGTGGCGCATCGGATAATCTGTCATGTTAAGTCCTCCCGTTGCAGTCGATAAAGTGTCAAAGTATTTGATCATATTATTGCATAGCTGAGTTAAATTTCTGTTACCGGGATGACAGATATGTTCGCGTAATGGAATATTATTAGTAAACTTAATGGGAAGGCATCCTCATAGTGGAGACTCACCATGAACAAAAAAACTATATCTAATATCAATAATATTCTGTAACTTAAAGTTTCTAATTGAATGATTTTTGATTTCTGTTCGGAAATATACAGAGAATATGCTCAGAAAAGGATTGATTTGTTCATCAATTAAAATTGCAGCTTGGGAACAGCGTAAGTTGTGGGTAGTAGTCGATGTTCGTGGTGGAAAAGATTACAAACATCTATCCGAGGGGGATATTCCGGTTTATGGAACCGGTGGATACATGCTGGGTGTTAATGAAGCTCTCTCCTATAAAGAAGATGCAATCGGTATCGGGAGAAAAGGCACAATAGATAAGCCTTATATTCTAAAAGCACCATTTTGGACTGTAGATACGCTGTTTTATGCTGTTCCAAGAGAAAATTATGACTTAGATTTTGTCTTTGATCTTTTCCAAAATATTGACTGGAAGAAAAAAGACGAATCCACAGGAGTGCCGAGCTTATCCAAAACTGCAATAAATGAAATCGATGTTATTGTGCCAAAGGAGAATGAGCAGAAAGTTGTTGGCGCATATTTTGCTCGAATCGACAACCTTATCACCCTTCATCAGTGTGAGCACTCTTTAATAAAGGAGGCACAAGATGATTAATAATATATGCAGAGAAGACTTGTTTCATGAATATTATAGTCAGTGGATCAACATCTATAAACGTGGTGCTATCAGAGATGTTACGATGGCCAAGTACCTGTTAACTCTTTCTTGGCTTAAGCAGCTAGTTCCAACTCTCAAACTCTATCAGCTCGATCGTATTACTTATCAACAGCTATTGAATAGCTACGCAGAAGTTCATGAAAGACAGACAACGATGGATTTTCATCACCAGTTGAAGGCATCAATTCTTGATGCAGTTGAAGAATCACTGATTAGTAGAGATCCTTCTCGTAAAGTAATAATCAAAGGCAAAACTCCAAGTGCGAAAAAACCTAAATATCTAAACCAATATGAACTCCATACGCTGCTTAGATCATTGGAGTTAGGGAATTCCGTCAATTGGGATTGGTTCATACTTTTACTAGCAAAAACCGGCATACGTTTCTCAGAGGGCCTGGCGTTAACTCCGCAGGACTTTGATTTTGCACGGCAAACTCTATCAATAACAAAAACATGGGACTACAAGAGCGGAGGAGGTTTCATGCCAACTAAAAACACTTCTTCACAAAGAAAAATAAAACTAGACTGGCAGACTCTTATGCAATTTTCAGAGTTAGTTAAAGAGCTACCTTGCAGCCGGCCAATATTCATAAAAGGCAGGGTCTACAATTCAACTGTTAACGATGTATTAGCAAAACGTTGTCAAGCTGCTCAAGTACCTGTTATTTCAATTCATTCTTTAAGACACACACATGCATCGCTTCTTCTGTTTGCAGGAGTTTCAATTGCCAGTGTGGCAAGAAGACTGGGACATGCAAGTATGACTACAACGCAAAAGACATATTTACACATAATTCAAGAGCTAGATAATCAGGATGTAGATATCGTTATGCGTTCTCTCTCCACACTAAATTAAGAAAGAATAAATAGCTCACACTGATGAACAGGGTAGGTTATAATGTGAATTTAATAGAATTATTCAGTTAGATTGCACAAATAGGGGATGATATGATTACTTCTGAAGAGATTAAACGTAGGTTATGGGATGGAGCCAACGAACTGCGCGGTTCAATGGATGCCAGTCGTTATAAGGATTATATGCTTGGCCTAATGTTCTATAAGTTCCTGAGTGATAAGACACTGGATGGATTCAGACGACTTGGCCAGTATGAAATGAATGAGGAAGATTTATTAAATCAATACTATTCAGATTTTGAAGATCTCGGGGAAAAGCTTACTGGTACCATTCAGCAAGGCCTTGGTTATTTCGTTGAACCCGAGTATCTGTATCAATCATGGATTCGAGACATCAACGAAGGACATTTTGAAGTCCAGAAAGTCACGGATAGCTTTAATACTTTTGAACGTAACATATCAATGTCAAGTGATGCTGATGACTTCAAGGGTTTGTTCGCAAACTCAACGCTTGATTTGTCAGATACCGCATTAGGCAATAATCTCAATGAACGCAGTAAAAATATCAAGTCTTTAATCTTGCTTTTCTCAGACCTCAACATGGTTGAACTTCAAGATGGAGATGTTCTGGGGGATGCCTACGAATATCTGATTGGGCAGTTCGCAATGGAGTCAGGGAAGAAAGCGGGCGAGTTCTACACTCCGAGAAGAGTCAGTGAAGTTTTAGCTCAAATTGTCGCAAGATCGGGAAAAATTGAATCTATATATGATCCTGCTGTCGGTTCAGGTTCGCTGCTTCTCACAGTCGGACGTCACTTGGATAAGGATTCGCGTGTAAATTTGCACTATTACGGTCAGGAAAAAAATACTGCTACATATAACTTAACGCGAATGAATCTCTTGTTGCACGATGTCAAACCCCAGAAGATGACTATCCGAAACGGTGATACATTAGCAGAGGACTGGCCAGAAGATCCTAATCGCCCAAATGAAGGTGTATTGTTTGATGCAGTGGTTATGAATCCGCCTTATTCTTTGAAGCGTTGGAATCGTTCGGAAATTACAGTGAGCGATCCGCGCTTCGAATCGGTAGGTGTGTTACCGCCTGATTCCAAAGGAGATTATGCTTTTTTATTGCATGGTCTATATCACTTAGATACTAATGGTACTATGGCAATTCTTCTCCCACACGGAGTTCTATTTCGTGGCGCTTCAGAGGGAGTTATTCGTCAGCGGCTGTTAGAAAAAAATTATTTTGATACGATAATTGGACTGCCTTCTAATATGTTTACTAATACGGGCATTCCTGTTATCGTTGCAATTTTAAAGAAAAACAGGCCTTTAGATGAACCTCTGTTGATTATTGATGCTTCCAAGGACTTCGTGAAAGAAGGAAAAGTGAATGTTCTTAGGGAGAAGGATGTAGCCAAGGTCGTTGATACGTACTTGAGCAGAAAAGAAGAACAAGGTTACAGTCACTTAGCTACTCGCGAGGAAATAATAAATAATGACTTCAACCTGAATATTCCTCGATATGTCGATTCTTTTGTTCAGGAGATTCCCCACGATGTAGACGCTCATCTTTACGGTGGAATTCCACAAAAAGACATTGATCAACTTCATGTCCTTAATTTAGTAGTTCCGGATTTGTTGATTAAGGCTCTCTTACCGATCCGGAAAGGCTATGTTAAATTGTCAATACCTGTTGAGCAGCTACGTGAAGACGTTCTAAATCATCAACAGATTAGAACTAAATCCGACGAACTACGTAAATCAATCACCGACTTTATTAATCTCTGTTGGAAGCAATTGCATCACGTAAATAATCAAAATGACGTTAAAGATCTTATGGAAAAGATGTTACTCAATACCACAAAGATACTGGACGGCTTTTCATTCATAGATGTGTATGACGGTTATCAGATTATTGCTGACACTTGGAGAAATTCGATTTCCCGTGATATGGAACTTATCACCGCCTTAGGTTTTTATGATGCGGGTCGCCAACGTGAAAGGAACATGATTACAAAAGGCAGCGGTAGAAATCAGCGACTGGAGCAGGATGGCTGGATTGGAAGCATTGTTCCTAACGAACTAGTTGAGTCAATGTTCTTCCAGAAAGAAAGTAATCTGATATTTAAGAAGCAACAACGAGTTGAGGAAATTGAAAATGAGCTCACTGAGCTGGTCGATGCAGCAAAAGATGAAGAGTCAGATGAGTACAGTGTTTTATATGATATTTTGAAAATGAATTCAGATGATGAACCGGGTGATTCTTTTGATACTAAAATACTAAAGACAGAAATTACCAGAGCCCAAAAGGGAAGTGAAGACATTATTTTATTGCAGCATGTTGACAACATTATGAAAGAGCGAAACATGCTAAATCGAGAAATTAAAACTGATAAAAAAACTCTGGATGACAAGGTACAGGAGAAAATCCCTTCCTTAACCGATGAAGAAATTGACATTTTGGTTTATCAAAAGTGGTTTGGGGACACTATTGGTTCTATTGTTGCGCTGATTCACAAGCCATTGAACGAAGAATTGGAAATACTCGATGAGCTAAATAATCGTTATGCGGACACAATTTCAAATTTGGATGAGCAGATCGCCTCATTGGAGAAGGATGTATTATCCATTTTTAACGAGATGGTGATCTGCGATGAGTAAACATAAGGGACTGGTACCCAAACGAAGGTTTAAGGAATTTGTTGATACTGATGATTGGGAACAGCGTAAGTTCTATGAAATTGTTCACCGTTCCACACAAGTTTCTAATGTCTGCGATCTACCACGAGTAGAATATGAAGATATTAATTCTGGTCAAGGTACTCTGAATAAAAACATCAATG
>JAQWBU010000098.1:1435-5264 GCA_028706195.1 Eubacteriales bacterium | reverse complement strand
CTGTAGGCGGCGGTTCTACCATCGATTCGGCGAAAACAATTGCCTACGGAGCCGTCTATGACGGAGATGTCTGGGACTTTTATTCCGGAAAAGCTGATGCAGTTGCTGCACTTCCTGTGGGAACAGTCCTCACTCTGGCTGCGACAGGCAGCGAAATGAGTGACTCCTCGGTTATGACACTTGAAGATGGCTGGCTGAAGCGCGGCTACAACAATAATCTGGGCAGACCGCTTTTTTCCATACTGAATCCCGAACTGACTTATACACTACCTGCTTACCAGACTACCTGTGGCGTTGTTGACATCATGATGCACACTATGGAGCGGTATTTCAATCATACCGGTGACAGTCGTCTTACTGACGAAATTTCAGAAGCACTTTTGCGCACCATGCTGGAATACGGACCTGTGGCCTTGAAAAACCCGACGGATTACAATGCCAGAGCTCAGATTATGTGGGGCGGCTGCTTGTCGCATAATGGTTTGACAAGCGCAGGGGTCGATACTGATTGGGCCACTCATCAGCTTGAGCATGAACTGGGCGGCATGTTTGACGTAGCACACGGAGCAGGCTTGGCTGCTGTCTGGGGCAGCTGGGCCCGATACGTTTACATGGAAGATCCCGGACGTTTTGCTCAGTTTGCTGTCAATGTAATGGGCGTCACGAACGACTTCAGGAATCAGGAAGCGACTGCTTTGGCTGGCATCAGGAAGGCAGAAGAGTTCTTCAGAAGCCTTGACATGCCGACCAGCATAAGCGAAATGGGTTATGAGCTGACCGAAGAGCAGATCGAAGAACTGGCGTACAAATGCTGCTTCATGGGTAAGCGCACTATCGGCGGTTTCAAAGAGCTTAATCAGAATGATATGGCGGAAATCTTCCGTATGGCGAAGTAAGCCGGAAAAATTGCTTTGCTTATTTAAAGGCTGCAGTTAAATTGAAAACTGCGGCCTTCATAAAAAACTTTCCAAGGGGGGGGCGCAAATTTTTGTCTAATCGGTTTAAGGTTTTTGAAAGAATTGAACATTTCTGGGTGTTTCCATAACGGCAACACTATAATGGTTATCTCGAATTTCCTTAATGGCTTGAGAATAATTACCTGACATCATACTTTCAAGATGAGAATCCAAAAATTCATCAGCTATATCTTCCTCATTTTTATCTTTAATCGTTGCTGCATCAGGGTCTGCTACTATTTTCATCATAAGATTTTCCATCATATCTTGAGAAGCCCTCTTTGTTTGTATTGAGTCAACAATATAGCTAGCTAAAGCCAATACAATAACAACAGAAAGGGTGAGCAAAATATATCGCATTTTTCTATTCTTTGCTTTATTCATGTCATTCATGTAATTCCACCTTCCACCTTAAAATATTGTTTGTTTAGCCATTGAATTTACTCTTCCCATAACTGTTGTGATATAACCGCCATTAACCTATAGCCTTATACTTTCTGCACTTACTGTCTCTTTGTTTCAGCACTTACCACAACTGCAGAGCATCTTGAAAAGAACGATCGTTATATAATTAAAATAACATATCAAACTTTCTGTATCAAACAATGTGCATATTGCACATATCGACAGTTAATGTCTCTTTAGTCGGCGAAAATTGGACGTTCTTCAACTCACCACTCCTAAAATGAAAAACCAGAGTATTCTCTCCACTCTCCGGCATAGTGACGCGATCACCCAAGCTAAGCCACAATCTCTCGCTGAAATTTATAGACGACAAGTTCACCATCAATAATGTCATAGCCATAGATGAGAACCACCTAATATCTCGCCTTCTGAAAATTGTCGATTTATACTCCAGCGCTTATTAATAATTTTTAAGGTGCCAGGCACCAAACTTATTAAGTTTTTCGGCCATAATAAAACCTGTAGGCCTGCACCTAAGACATACTGATATTATTCTACTATTCAAATTTCCTACGATGAGAGAGCACTCCAGCCTCTCAGTCTTTGCTTTCCTAAGCCCCAACAGTGGCCGGCACTCTCAGCATAGGAATATGAATCACTTGATCCGCAATCGCTTTAAGTGATGGATCATGTGTGGCGATCACAATGGTCTTGCATTCTTTGTTCAGATCAAGCAGCAGATTGATCACTATATCCCGGTTAACCTCGTCAAGGCTACCCGTGGGTTCATCGCAGAGGATCAAGTCGCAGGGTTTCAAGAGCAGGCGAGCTATGGCAATTCGCTGCTTCTCTCCACCGGAGCACTGATACACATGTTGATCCAACATTGCTTTAGGCAGTCCAACCACTTGCAGCGCTTCACGCATCTCTTGATCTTTTACAGTCTCGTTTCCTGAGGACATCTCCAGTGCGATCGAGAGATTCTTCTCCACTGTCAGATGATCGATCAGAGCAAAGTTCTGGAAGAGGTAGCCGATCCGGTTAGCCAGGAATTTTTCCGCTTTGCGTGAGAAAGGTTTGACGTTCTTTTCTCCCCACCAGGTGACAACACCATCATCATGGGGTTCCAGCAGCCCCAGAATATTAAGCAGAGTGGACTTGCCTGAACCGGAGACACCTGAGAGGAGAGTTATCTCTCCTTCCTCTATGCCGCCTGACATATCGAGCAGCACCTTCGTCTCTCCGAAAGATTTATTCAGGTTTTCCCATTCAATTATTCTCATTATCGCTCTCCTTTGAGACTTGTGACGCTCTTCTTCTGCAGGCGGCGGATTATTCCGGCATGAAGTAATAAATCCAGGATCAGTAAAGTAGCGAACATCATTAAAAACATATGCAAACTCACGTCTAACTTGTCTGAATCAAGGAAAACCCCCTGATAAGCGACAAGCATGAGCGAGTGGATAAGTGAAGGGAACAGCAAGGCTATCAGCAGAGCGACCAAATAGGGCAAAGTCGCACGCAGCCAGAGTCCGCCATAACGCCTGAGGAAGGGGACACCATGCAGATAGCGCAAATGCAGCAGTTTAGCGCGATCACTGGTGTAAACTTCCGCATTATGCGCACTCTGGACGATAAAGGCCGCTAAGAGAAAAACTGCCATCCACAGATAGCGTGCAAGAGTGTGCTTGCTATGCTCACCTAGCTGAATTAATGGTGTAGTAACAAATTGCCAGTAGCCTGAGTCAAGTCCCAGTTCCTCTATCTTTGCTGTGAGAATCGCTCTGTTCTCAACTGTACCTAAAAATTTCGCGCTCCTGTTGATCGAGTCCTCTCTGGATAATATAAGCAAGATGGCATCTTTGAGGAATGGACCGTCGGGCATCAACACGGTCTGACCGGAGCTGATTGCTATTTGTGGAGATCCTTTGTGCCTTTGGAAAGATGGGTTAAGTTCCAATGACTCTATGTCAGCATTTTCAGGTACTAACAATGTGCTCTTTGCAGGCGGTTCAGTGAAGCGAACTTCCTCTCCATCAAGGTCAAATATTTCGTTTTTTAATGTCTCCTGATATGTTGCCATACCTTGCGCCTCAGTAAGAGAGATCAGAACAATCTCACCCTCCTCATTAAGGCTGCCTATCTGAGTACCTATAGGTGACGATGCACCATAAATAAACTCAAGCGAAGCAGACTCTTCCTGCAATGCCTGCATTAACTTATTTTCGGTGTATAGTCGCTGATCTTCCGGACATTCATCACTTACTCTTAGTTCAAGATGATTTTTTCCATACATTCGTTCAGCCTGCCGTTCCCCCCAAACCATGACTAGATTGGGAAAAAGAGCGAGAAGCTGCGTGCCTAAGAGCAGCACCAGAATTATCTTCATCACCAGGCCAAAGTTCAGGAAAAAGCTGAGAGACGTCTGACGCTTAGCGCTGACAACAGGGTTAATACGTTTCACATAG
>JAQWBU010000098.1:0-1425 GCA_028706195.1 Eubacteriales bacterium | reverse complement strand
ATGTTAACAGTGGAGCAAATTTATGATATCAGAGAAATGTATTTCAAAGAAGGCAAGAGCATGCGAGAAATCTCTCGTCTTAGCGGGCGTGATCGGGAAACTGTAAAGCGTTATGTAGAACAGGAAGATTTCAGTATTGAAGTTCCTATCCGTCAGCGGCGCAGCAGTAAAACAGGTGCATATCGCGAACAAGTGAGACAGTGGTTGCTCGATGATGAAACTGCGCCTCCAAAGCAGCGTCATACAGCAAAAAAGGTTTATGACCGTCTTAAAAAGAAACAAGCGAAGAAAGGCCTAATTCTGGATGTCTCAGATCGAAGTATCCGTAATTTAGTAGCTGAACTGAGGCGTGAATTGATTCAGCAGGAACTGGTGTCCCTGCCTCTATTGCATCCTGCAGGAGAAGCACAGGGCGATTTTGGCAAAACCGTCTTTTATGAACGTGGTATCAAGTATGAAGGCTATCACTTTTGCATGACCTTGCCACACTCTGACGCCAAATGGACTCAGTTATTCAAGGGTCAGGACTTTGAGTGTCTTGCCCGGGGCATGATCGAAATATTTGAGCATGTAGGCGGAGTCCCCACAGTCATTCGCTTCGACAACATGTCGACAGCTGTAAAAGAAATTAAGGCACACGGGGGACGCGAGCTGACAGAAAACTTCCGCAGACTCCAGTGTCATTTCGGTTTTGAGAGCAATTTCTGCAACCCGGCAGCAGGTCATGAGAAAGGATCCGTGGAAAACTTTGTGGGCTGCAGTCGCCGCAATTTCTTTGTTCCTGTACCGGAAATGGCTGATCTAAAAATCTATAATCAGGAACTTCTCCTGCGTTGTGATAGCCGTCTAGAAGAAGAGCATTACAAACTGCAGAGGCTGGTTAAAGATCTGTTTGCCGAAGATGAAGCCAAGCTACTGCCACTTGCAGCTTATCCCTTCGACGCCTGTCGTTATGTTCCTTCCCGAACCGATAACTATGGCATGGCCAGATACCAGACTAACCGCTACTCTACTGCCGGTCACATGAGGCGCACTGACGTTACCTTGAAAGTGGATGCCTACACGGTGACGGTGCTGGATGAACAGATGCAAGTTGTTGTTCGTCATCCGCGCCTGTATGGGCAGAAGAAAGAATCCATGATCTGGACACCCTATCTGGAAGTTTTAGCCAAACGACCTATGGCAATGAAGTACAGTGGCTTCTATGGGGGTTTACCCAAAGAACTGAAGCTTTTTCTTGATGACTGTGATTTAAGTGGCAGGCAGAAAATTCTCAAGCTTTTGTCCAAAGAAAGCCAAGGTGGCGACATCGATACCCCTATCTCCCTGCTCGCAAAGGCTGTAGCGCTAAAACCTACGGATGCTGACTCCCTAGTCTCAGCGTATGCCTTTGTCGCCAACAAACCTCAACAGATGCCTAAGAAC
>JAQWBU010000097.1 GCA_028706195.1 Eubacteriales bacterium | reverse complement strand
TAATTATGTTTTTTTGAAGAATAGTTGTTTTCGCGAACGCTATTTGAAAATTCTTGAACTCTTTACAAGGGAAAGGTGAATTAATCAATTAAACTTTGAATAGGCCGCCATAATAACAAACGCTGTAATTCGAATATTACATAGTATTAATAGTATCGTTTATTATTTGTATGTATAATTAGTTAATATATTTACATTTTATGCGAGCATCAGAGTTAAGGACTGTAACAACGCTGGAAATCTTAAATCAAATTTATAGTAAGAATACGAATAAGAGAAGAGGAAATAATGTCAATAAATATTCTGCTCGTCAGTGATTCGCAATCCGATTGTTTCAACGTCCAGAGAGTTTTGAGCGAGCATCAGGTGCTGACAGCTACCAATAAAAAAGAAGTATTGAATTTGCTCGAAGGGCATGAAGAAATACATTTGCTGCTACTTGACATGGATCTTGCTGATCGCAGCGGGATAAAGCTTCTTGAATCTATCAAAGCTGTTGAAAAATATCAGGATCTGCGCACAATCCTCATGGGCCAAGCTGAGGAACGTGCAGATACACTAACTGAACTGGAAATGGGAATTATCGACTTTATCGAGAAACCGCTCGATCTGAATCTCATGAAAGCCAAAATTCATGCACGCAGCCGGATCTTTGAAAAGCAGAATATGATCAAGGAGCAAGCTGAAGAGCAATCTAAGGTCCTCGAGACAATTTTAAATCAGGTGCCTATAGGAATCGGGATCTCCCTAGATGAAAGTACTGATCTGGGCGGGTCAAACAAACTGTTCAATTACAATCCGGAATTTGAAAAAATCTGCGGACGAGACGTGAACGAACTTATGGAGCTGGGCTGGAACGCCGTTACTCATCCAGATGATCTCCAAAAGGAGGCAGAATTATTCAAAAAACTTCAAAGCGGCACGATTGAAGGTTACGCTATGGATAAGCGTATCAGGATGCCCGATAATTCTTACAAATGGGTACACATCATTACAGCCCCGCTTAATTTCAGCAAAACTGACGGTTTCCACTACGTTGCCTTGTTGCAGGATATAGACGAAGAAAAGCGGACCAGCGACAAGCTCAGTGAGAGTGAGCGCAGTAAATCCGTACTGCTGTCAAATCTGCAGGGTATGGCTTACAGATGTCTTAATGACCGTGATTGGACAATGGAGTTTGTTTCGTCAGGATGCTATTCCCTCTGCGGCTGCCCCCCGGACAGTTTGATCGCTAACAGAGAATTTACTTTCAATGCCCTTATAGCTCCTGAATATCGCGAAAAGGTGCGGGAAGTGTGGAGCGAGGCTCTTGCCGATAGAGCGCAGTTCAAATATGAATATGAAATAATTGATGCTTACGATAAACGAAAGTGGGTTATGGAATTAGGGGAGGGGGTTTTTGATGATGCAGGGCAAGTGGAAGCTCTTGAAGGCATTATTATTGATATTTCTGACCGCAAAGAAATGGAAGATGAGCTCAGATATGTCTACGAACATGATGATTTTACAGGCTTATTCAATCTGAACTTCCTGGATAAAGTCCTGCGTGAAAATCAGAAAGCTTGTACATACGGGAAACACGCACTTCTAAGTATTAACCTGAACTCCATGTATTCACTGAGTTTGAAGTACGGCATGCAATACAGCCAAAAGCTGATTCAGAATCTTGCCAAGTCCTTAGAAAAATTAAGTACGCATGAAAGGATGCTCTTTTCTTCGCCTCCATATCGTTTTGTATTCTACGTAAGGGCATACGAGGACAGACAGGAGCTGAGAAAGCTCTGCGAACAAATTCTGAATATCCTGCATTCATGGCTTGATGTGGAAAGAATCGATTTTGGCATCGGCGTGTACGAGTTTGAGGATTTTGAGACAGAAAATCTGGAAAAAGCAATGAAAAGCCTGCTGATTGCTTCTGATGAAGCCCTGGCGTCCAGCTACGACGAAAGCAGCATATACTTTTATGATCAGGAGCTGGAGCAAAGGGTCAATCGTCGTTACATGATCCAGCAGGAACTGGCATTAATTGCCGAAGGTGAAGAAGAAGAGCGCATATTCCTGCAATTTCAACCGATTGTTGACCTTAAGGATAATTGCATATCCGAGTTTGAAGCTCTTGCGAGATTTAAGAGCAAGGAGCTGGGGCTGGTGGCGCCTCTGGAATTCATTCCTGTGGCAGAAGAGACTAAAGACATTATTCCGATCGGCAAACTCATCCTGAGAAAAGCCTGTAAATTTCTGAAAAGGCTGCAATCTCAGGGCCATCATAATATAAATATTTCGATTAATATTTCGCCTGTTCAGATCTTGTCCAAGGGTTTTGTTGCACATACGATCGAAATACTGTCTGAACTGGACGTTAATCCGGAAAATATCATCTTCGAATTGACTGAATCAATATTTTCGGAAGATTATGATCAGATGAACGCAGTTTTCCGTGAATTGAGTAAATATGGCATACGTCACTCAATCGATGATTTCGGCACAGCTTATTCGTCTCTTTCCAGACTAAGAGAGCTCAATGTCAATACTCTTAAAATTGATAAACCCTTCATCGATAAGCTCAACGACTTAAGGGAAGAAGTCACGATAACAAATGACATAATCTCAATGGCGCATAAGATGGATCTTATGGTGGTGGCCGAAGGCGTGGAGACAAAGTACCAGCTTGATTACCTGACTTCTTATGACTGCGATAAAGTACAGGGTTATCTGGTCAGCAGACCTCTGGATGAGGATATTGCTCTCGAGTATATAAAAAATTGGGATAATAAATTGTGAAGCCTCGGAACTTTAAATTCGAGCAGCTTATACGGAGGAGTTATTTTGTTTCAACTGATAGAATGATAAAGACTTGTTGGTTTCAGCAAAATTATCCAGGAGGACAGACGGATGAAAAATGGCAGGGAAGTAAAGCTTAATTATCAGGGTGATAGTAAGTTGCTCTTAGGCATTTTGTTGTCGGTATGGACATTTGGGCTCTTTGCTCAAACGATGTTAAATACTTCTACAGTAATTCGTCTTGATCTGGGTGTCGAGGCGGGAATGGCTAATACTGCTGTCAGCCTTACGGCCTTGTTCTCCGGCTTGTTTATCGTTGTCCTGGGAGGCTTAGGGGATAAGCTGGGTCGGCTCAGGATTTTGCGAATCGGGCTTCTATTAAGCGCTGTCGGCGCATTATCAATTGCCTTGTCACCCCAAGAGACTCCGGTTTTCCTTGTGGCCGGCCGTATTATTCAGGGTTTATCTGCCGCCTGTATCCTGCCTAACGCCATGGCGCTTACCAAAATATATTTTGCTGGTGAAGCTCGTCAAAGGGCTCTTAGTGTGTATTCCGTCGGGACCTGGGGCGGAGCTGCCTTAAGTTCACTTTTCGGTGGTTTTCTTGCCTCTACAATTGGCTGGCAATGGATCTATTGGATTAACCTGGCTGTTGTCTTGTTTTGCTTTTATTTGTTTTCAGGCGTACCGGAAAGTAAAAATGATCCCGGAAAAACAAAAGAAGCATACGATATTCCCGGAGTCATTACTTTTGTGATCGGTATGCTTGCCATTAATATGGTGATTACCTTTGGTGGAGCTAGAGGCTGGGTTGATCCGGTGACGATTGGTCTTGCAGTTGTGGCTGTTGTAATGTTTGTGATCTTTTACAGAATTGAAGCCGCTGCAGACAATGCCTTCATTGACCTGAATCTATTCACCGATAAGACATTCAGCGGAGCGACAATTTCCAATTTCCTGCTTAATGCCACCGCAGGTTCATTAACCGTCGCCTTGTCATTGGTTCAAGTAGGAGCTGATTTAACGCCATTGGAAGCAGGATATTTAACCATTGGTTATGCCGTAGGTATTCTGATTGCGATCAAGGCAGGTGAGAAAATTTTGCAGAAAAAAGGTGCCCGTCTTCCGATGATTTTAGGAAGCATGTTTGCAGGCATTGGAATTTTCATTAATTCTTTCACCAATATTATGACTTCAGACTATCAAGTATTAGCTACAATTGGATTTACTTTCTTTGGAGTGGGTTTAGGTTTATATGCAACACCATCAGCAGATGCTGCCTTAATATCAATTCCTGTAAATAAGTCCGGCCAGGCATCGGGTATTTACAGAATGGCTGCTTCTCTTGGTGCTGCCATGGGTATAGCCATATCATCAGCAATCTTCACGGGATTGAGCAATACGGAGTTTGCTCGCGAAGGTGGTTTTTACACAGAAATTGTGGGAAGAACAGATAATATTTCTCTGCGTTATGCCGCAATGATAGCTATGTTATTCAATGTCTTCCTGACACTGCTTTCAATAATAGCTATTCTGGCGACTGTGCCGTCCGGAAAGCGAAAAGTGCAAGAATAACACAAAATCACAAGTGCTAAGAGGTGATTCAAATGAAAAAAAACACGGCACTGTTCATGTCGTTAATTATTTTGCTGCTGCTCTTTGTTACGCCCGCAGCTGCAGCAGATAATTCAACAGCAAGAGAGCTGACTGTCCTTTTTACCCATGATATGCACTCCTACCTGGATACAAAAACGTCTGAGTTAAATGGCAGACCTGTGGAACGCGGCGGTTTTGCCAAAATGAAGACGATATTTGATGAGATAAGTGCTGAAAAAAATACTTTAATTGTTGATGCCGGTGATTTTTCCATGGGTACGCTCTATCAAACGCTATATACGGAGCAGGCGGCGGAACTGAGAATGCTGGGTTACATGGGATATGACGCTGTAACTCTGGGCAACCACGAATTTGATTATGGCAGCGATGGTCTGGCGGAAATGCTCAAATCGGCCATGGCTAGCGGAGAGCCTCTCCCAGAGGTCGTGATGTCCAATATAGATTATGAAAATTCTACCGCTGCGAATGCGCAGCTTCTGAAAGAGACTATGACGGATTACGGTGTCGCTGAATACCTGATTCTACAAAAAGACGATGTCAAGGTCGCTCTTTTTGGCGGGATCGGGGAGGATGCGGACAAAAGTGCTCCGAGCAGTGAGCTCGTTTTCACTAACATCGTTGAGCAGGCTAAGATCACAGTAAGTGAGATTCAGAAAAATGAAGACCCCAACATAATCATCTATCTGTCCCATGCCGGAACCTGGGCGGATCCTAAAATTTCAGAAGATGAGATATTGGCAAAAGAGGTGCCGGAGATAGACCTGATCGTCAGCGGCCACACACATACGCTCCTGGAGGAACCTAGGACTCTTGGACAGACCCATATCGCCAGCAGTGGTGAATACGGCCAGAACGTCGGCAAAATCGATCTCATACAAAACGAAGACGAGAGCTGGGATGTTCAGGATTATGAGTTGATCCCGGTTGATGA
>JAQWBU010000015.1 GCA_028706195.1 Eubacteriales bacterium | reverse complement strand
TCAGTGACATCCTCAATTACACCGGGAACTGTGGAAAATTCCTGATAAACATTTTCAATGCGAATAGCAGTAACTGCTGAACCCGGCAGTGAAGATAACAGTACACGTCTCAAGGCGTTTCCCAGGGTTGTACCGTAGCCGCGTTCAAGCGGCTCCGCAACAAAGAGGCCATAGGAACCATCTTCCGAATGCTTTTTATATTCAACAATTGTATTCTTTGCTTCGATCATGGAAAAGCCTCCCTAAATCAATCATCTGGAGTAGAGCTCAACAATTAAGGTTTCTTCTACATCCACATCTATTTCGTGACGCTCAGGTATGCGCAAAACGCTACCTTTTAGATTGGCCGGGTCAGCACTCAGCCAATCCGGAACAATAACATTAGGTAGTTCCTGAAAAGGCTGAATTGAACGAGAATTTTCACGCACGGAAATCTCGTCACCAGGTGAAACAGTCATTGACGGAATGCTGGCGCGTTTGCCATTTAAGTCAAAATGACCATGATTCACAAGCTGACGGGCATGAGCGCGTGTGCTGGCGAAACCTAAACGGTAAACTACATTGTCCAATCTCAGTTCAAGTAGTTTCATCAGGTTCTCACCACTTTTACCCGACATTTTAGATGCACGGGCAAAGGTACCGCGGAATTGCTTCTCCATTACGCCATAGACAAATTTAGCCTTTTGCTTGGCTTTCAGCTGCCTCCCGTACTCGCTCTCTTTGCGGCGAGATCTACGTGGATTGCGCTTGGATTTTTTGTTTATGCCCAGTGTCTGGGGCGCAAGTTCCAGCGTACGACAACGCTTTAAAATTGGTGATCTATCTCTTGCCATAATATCCCCTCCTAGCCTCTTCTTCTCTTGGGCGGTCTGCAGCCGTTATGCGGAATTGGTGTAACGTCTTTGATCATCGTTACATTCAAACCGCCGGTTGCCAGCGCCCTGATTGCTGATTCTCGGCCGGATCCGGGACCGCGCACATACACATCTACGTCTTGCATGCCGTGTTCCACGGCTTTGCGAGCAGCAGTTTCGCCGGCCAATTGAGCGGCGAATGGTGTGCCTTTACGTGAGCCTTTCATGCCTTGCGCGCCTGCGCTCGACCAGGAAATGGCATTACCCTGTAAATCTGTAATCGTCACAATCGTATTATTGAAGGACGAATGAATGTGTGCTGCGCCATGTTGAACGTTTTTACGATCACGGCGTCTGGTTCTTGCTGTTGCTCTTTTTGCTTTAGCCATTTATCTCGTCCTCCTTATCTCTTTTTCGCCATTCTGCGTCTGCTTCCCTTGCGGGTACGAGCGTTGGTCTTTGTGCGTTGTCCGCGTACCGGTAAATTTAGACGATGACGACGTCCTCTGTAAGAACCTATTTCCGTCAAACGTTTAATATTCATTGCGGTGCTGCGGCGCAAATCGCCTTCAACTTCGTAATCGTTATCTATCGTTTCTCTGATGCGGTTGATCTCACTGTCGGTCAAATCCTTAACTCTTGTGTCAGGATTCACTTCCGCTTTGGCGAGAATCTCATTCGATCTTGTCCTGCCTATTCCATAAATGGAAGTCAGGCCGATCTCTACGCGTTTTTCATTGGGCAAATCTACCCCGGCAATACGTGCCATCCGATACCTCCATGCTTTCGAATGTTTTTATCGCTCAAACACGAATTTGGATTTCGACAGTTTTCTGTCGCAGCCGCATCCGTCGTCGTGTCGTCTCAAAATTTATATACTTCTGTCAAAGTAAACAGGACCTAGCCCTGTCGTTGCTTATGTTTAGGATCTGAACAAATCACCATTACACGGCCACGTCGCTTAACGATACGGCACTTTTCGCATATTGGTTTTACTGAAGGTCTTACTTTCATTGTTTTCTCCTTTCGCCTACCGTCTAAACGGCACACCGAAAAATTCTATCATATTAGTCCGATAATAACAAGATTAGCGGGCTAAGAATAGGTAAATGTTTCTTATTTTGAACGCCAGATAATGCGCCCGCGGGTTAAATCGTAAGGTGATAATTCAACCGTTACATTGTCGCCGGTCAGAATTTTAATGTAATTCTTTCTCAGCTTCCCGGAGATGTGCGCTATCACTTCATGTCCATTTTCCAGTTCAACACGGAAAACGGCATTCGGCATTGTTTCTGTTACTACGCCTTTTACTTCAATAGCTTCTTCTTTAGCCATCATCATCCTTTCTAAGTAGAATAAAAATCAAAAAGTTCAATTTTTATTTTCAGCTACTTGCTTAAGCAGTTGTCTAATATATATGTCCTGTTCCCGTTCACAGCTCCGGGCTAAGTCAGTTTCCAACTGATCAGCCTCAATCAGATCACAAACATGGACGATGTGTTTCAGGTTTTTGGGCTTGGCCTTAGCGATGGGGCGATAAGCTCCGTCACTTAGCAGCGCCTGCTTTGCATCAATTTTCAGTACCAGATACAAACGTCCGCGGTCATGTCCATGTGTCGCTCTAACCGCGACACCTGCTCTGATTTTTCTTTGCTGCTGCGGGCAGCGTGCTTGCTTCATAGCAATACTTCATCGTTCACTTACTGGCAGTAAGAACGACAGGTCCTTGCTCAGTGATGGCAAAAGTATTCTCATAATGAGAGGCAGGTTTTCCGTCACGTGTGACAAAAGTCCAGCCATCCCGTTCCATTTGAACTCTGGGCGAGCCCAGTGTAATCATCGGTTCCAGCGCCAGAGTCATACCCTCTGCCAGACGGACACCACGTCCTTTTCTGCCAAAGTTCGGAACACTGGGGTCCTCATGCAGGTCGTAACCCACACCGTGACCTGTCAGCACCTCAATCACACCATAGCCAAACGGCTTCACGTGCGCTTCAACCGCATGCGAGATATCTCCGATGCGATTGCCGATTACTGCCTGTTCAAAACCCTTCCAAAAAGAGTTTTCTGTCTCTTCAACTAACTTGCGAATCTCAGGATCAACTTCACCTATAAGATAGGTTCGCGCTGCATCCCCGTGCATATCATCCAAAATTGCGCCGACATCTACTGAGACAATCATTCCATCTTCAAGAATTCGGTCCTTCGACGGAATGCCATGCACCACTTCGGAGTCAATTGAAATGCAAGTAGCCGCAGGAAAAGGCGAAAACTCACCCGGATAGTTAAGAAATGATGGTATCGCGCCATGTCTCTCGATCACTTCGTGCGCTACTTTATCGATCTCATAAGTAGACACGCCGGACTGCATCAGCGTGGCTATCTTGTCGAAGACGTCCGCGACTACTGCGCCGGCTCGACGCATGCGATCAATTTCTTCCGGAGATTTAAGCCTAATCATTAATACTTTATTCCTTTGTCAGCAGATCCAGGAAATCTTCTGTACGTTCCTCTGTCTGCGCGCCGTAATTCGGATAGCGATGAAGCAGCCCCTTCTCCTCGTAATAATCCAGGAGTGGAGCAGTTTGCTTATTGTAGGCCTCCAGGCGGACCCTGAAAACTTCTTCAGTATCGTCTTTGCGCTGAATCAGTTTGCTGCCACATCTGTCACAGATGCCAGTAACTTTAGGGGGCATCGTCTGAAGATTGTAAGTGGCACCGCAGTTCGGACACACTACACGGCTTGTTATACGGCGAACAAGCTCTTCCTCTGGTACATCCAAATATATGACCTTGGACAGGCTGATCCCATTTTTTTCCAGAATCTCTTCCAATGATTTCGCCTGCGCCAAATTGCGTGGGTAACCATCCAGAATAAATCCGTCAAGTTCTCCCAGTTTTTTGTCTACGAGGGTCAGAATCAGCTCGTCAGGAACTAATTCACCGGCGTCCATATAGGATTTTGCCGTTTGACCCAGTTCGGACTTCTCTGCAACTTCCTGACGCAGAAGATCACCGGTCGAAAGGTGTGCGAGAGCAAGGCGCTGGGACACGATACCTGACCATGTCCCTTTGCCACTGCCTGGCGCACCGAGAAAAACAAATCGATAAGCCATATTAATCCAAGAATCCTTTGTAATGACGCATCAGCAACTGTGCTTCCAGTTGGTTGACAATGTCCATCGACACACCAACCAGGATGATTACTGCTGTACCACCAAACCAGATGCCTTCTGTATTCGTAAGCAATCCAATTACTGACGGCAGCAGCACAATTATCATGAGGAACAATGCTTCAAACCAGTTGAGCCTGCGTGCAGTCCTGCCGATAAATTCAGAAGTCGGTCTGCCCGGGCGGATGCCCAGAATGTAGCCACCGTTTTTCTGCAGATTGTTTGCAATGTCGATCGGATTGAAACTGATCGTGGAGTAGAAAAATACAAACACCAGAATCAGTACTGCGTAAATTGCGTAATAAAGCGGGTTCTGATCTAGGGTCAAGAACCATGATGCAATTCTGCCTGTCGAACCGGTCAATGATGCTATCGTCGGTCCCACCATCAGGAGGGACATGGCAAAGATAACCGGCAATACACCGGATTGGTTTACTTTAATCGGCAAATAGGTTCCCTGCCCGCCATACACTTTACGGCCAACGACGCGCTTAGCATATTGAATGGGAATTCTGCGTTCAGCGCTCTGTACAAAGACAACCAAAGTGATCATTGCCACAAAGAACGCCACAACAAGAATGACTCCCAATAGCGCCAGAAGCGTGCTGCCGCCAAGAATGCGCCAACCCTGGAAATAAGAGTATAGCAGCGGAATGTACGAGGGCAATCTGCTTACTATACCGGTGAAGATGATCAGGGAAATCCCATTCCCGACCCCCTTCTCGTCAATGAGTTCACCGAGCCACATAACAAACATGGCACCGCCTGTGAAACTCAAAATTACGATCAGAAGCGAGAGGAAACGTGGCATGTCAGCGCTGGCTGCTTCCTGAGTTAAAAGGGCATAGGATATTGACATAACCAAAGCAATACCCAACGTCACCATACGGGTAATCTTCTTGATCTTCTTTTGTCCCGCATCGCCTTCTTTTTGCAGGCGTTCCAGTGCCGGAATGGCAAAAGTCAGCAGCTGCATAATGATTGATGCGTTGATATAAGGTGATATACCCAGTGCGAGTATTGATACTGATTTAAAGGCGCCACCTGAAATGATATCAAGGAATTGGCCCAGCTGACCAAAACGATTGAATAGTTCAGTGAACGATGCGGTATCAATAGCCGGCACCGGCATGGCGGTTCCCAAGCGAAAGACAAGGATTATAAAGAGAGTAAATAATATTCTCTTACGAATGTCTTCGATGCGGAAAGCATTGCGTAGGGTTTGAAACATCTCACCCATCAGATCACCTCACAAGTTCCCCCGGCCTGTTCAATCTTCTCGCGGGCCGAGCTTGTGAAAGCCTTAGCCTTCACGGTTAAGCTCTTATTCAGCTCACCATCACCGAGAATTTTGATTCCGTCATTAACTTTCGGTAAGCTGATAATTCCTGCTTCTGCCAAAGCCACAGCATCCACCACGGCGCCATTATCCAGTGCTTCCAGTGCACCGACATTCACCACGATGTACTGTTTGGCAAAACGTTTATTATTGAAACCGCGCTTGGGAATACGGCGGTATAAAGGCATCTGTCCACCCTCAAACTGAGGTCTGACTCCGCCGCCGGAACGGGCATTTTGTCCCTTGTGACCACGGCCGGCTGTTTTTCCATTGCCACTGCCGTGACCGCGCCCTTTGCGCCAGGCCTTGGGACGCGAACCTTCCGTAGGTCTTAGTTCATTCTGTTTCATTACGCATCTCCTTCCACTTCTTCAAAAACGATAAGATGCGATACGCGATTAAGCATACCTCGGATTGCTTCATTATCCTGATGGAGAACTTGCTGTCCGATCTTATGTAGACCGAGTGCTTCAACTGTAGCCAGTTGTTCTTTTTTCACACCATTCAGGCTGCGAAGTAATGTTACTTTTAGTTGTGCCATGCAAGTACCTCCTTATAGAATATCTTTCGGGTCTTTGCCGCGAACTGCTGCTACCTCTTCCAGGGAGCGCAGTGATTTCAATCCTTCGATTGCAGCATTGACCACATTGTTCGGATTGTTTGATCCGAGCGATTTAGTACGAATATCTTTAATACCAGCCAGCTCACAGACTGCGCGTACCGGGCTTCCGGCAATAACGCCGGTACCGGCTGCTGCAGGTTTTAAGAGCACTTTTCCGGAATTGAAAACGCCTGTAACCTGATGCGGGATAGTGTCCTTATACAGAGACACTGTAATCATGTTTCTCTTGGCCTCATCAACGCCTTTGCGGATGGCATCCGGGATTTCCTGAGCCTTGCCCAGACCTTTACCAACACGGCCGGCACCATCACCTACAACAACAAGCGCTGTAAAGCGGAAATTTCTGCCGCCTTTGACAGTCTTTGCAACGCGACCGATATGAATAACGCGCTCCTGGAGCTCATCACCCTGGTCTCTGTCGAATCTCTTGTCTCTTCTCATGCTTTACTCCCTTAAAATGATAGTCCGGCTTCGCGTGCAGCATTAGCTAATGCTTTCACCCGCCCGTGATATTTATAACCACCGCGATCGAAAATCACGGTCTTGATTTCTTTTTCAAGCGCGCGTTCGGCGATAAGTTTGCCGACTGCCTTGGCAGCTTCAATATTGCCGCCATGCACAAAATCTTCTGCCAGCACTTTATCCAGTGAAGATGCCTGCGCCAGGGTAACACCGTTATCATCGTCGATCAGCTGTGCGTAGATTTCCGCATTACTGCGAAAAACACAAAGTCTGGGGTGCTCTGCTGTGCCATGAAGCTTATTTCTGACACGCGCATGACGACGGAGACGACGATCATTTCTTGATTCTTTAATACTCATAATTCTCGCTCCTTACTTCGCGCCTGTTTTGCCGACTTTGAGTCGCAGGATTTCGCCTTCATATCTGATGCCCTTGCCTTTATAAGCGTCAGGCAGACGGACGGCACGAATTTTCGCAGCCATCTCTCCGACTAATTGCTTATCATATCCTCTAACAGTAATTTTGTTGTTAGCGGGTACATCAAATGTGATTCCTTCGGGTTCATCAATGCGAACCTGATGCGAATAACCTACGTTCAGCACTAAGGTCGATCCTTCTTTGGCAGCGTTATAGCCAACACCCGTGATTTCGAGGTTTTTCGAAAATCCCTGTTCCAGGCCGATAATCATATTGTTGATTAAACTGCGGGTCAGTCCGTGCATGGAGCGGCCAAAGCGATCGTCTTTCAGACGTTCAACTGTCAGCACTCCTTCATTAACACTCACTGAGACCAGCGGTGAAATACTTTGTGTCAGCGATTGATTACCCTTTTTGACTGTGACGACGTCATCAGCAATTGTGACGTCCACGCCGGCCGGGATTTCAATCGGCATTTTTCCTATTCGTGACATACTGTCCTCCTGCTCTTAAGATTGGGGGTCCGAGACCCTTTTCAGAGTATATATTTTGGCTCCCTGGGGAGCTGTTTTATAATCCGGTCTTACCAAACGTAAGCCAGAACTTCTCCGCCAATGTTGGCGCGACGGGCACTGCGATCGGTCATAACACCCTGAGAGGTGGAAACAACTGCAATACCTAATCCATTTTGGACTCGCGGCAGATTGGCTGCATCAGCGTAAACGCGCAATCCAGGTTTGGAAATGCGGCGAATGCCCATGATGACGGGTTTGTTGCCGTGATAACGCAGTGTTGCGGTTAATACTCCCTGCTTATTATCGTCTTTGTATTCTACCTTCTCGATATATCCTTCTTCAACCAAAATATCAGCTATCGCTTTTTTCAGTTTTGACGCAGGAATATCGCAGGACTTGTGACCTGCGCGACCGGCATTGCGGATGCGTGTCAACATATCGGCTACAGTATCAGTACTTTGCATAGACTTATCCTCCCTTACCAGCTGGCTTTACGTACGCCGGGAATCTGGCCTTTATAAGCCAACTCACGGAAGCAAATACGGCAGACGCCGAATTTTCTCAAGTAAGCACGAGGGCGTCCGCATAGCTGACAGCGATTGTGTTCACGAGTACTGTATTTCTGCTTCTTCTGAGCTCTTACTATTTGTGATTTTTTCGCCATTTTATAATTCTCCTATTTGCGGAACGGCATGCCCAGTGCATCAAGCAAGGCCTTGCCTTCTTCATCGGTTTTAGCAGTTGTCACGATGACAATGTCTAAACCTCTAATCTTATCTATACTGTCGTAATCAATCTCGGGGAAGATCAACTGCTCACGGGCGCCAAGGGTAAAGTTTCCATGGCCGTCAAATGAGTTCGGGTTGATTCCGCGAAAGTCACGAACCCGGGGAAGAGCTACGCTGATGAGCTTATCAAAGAAGTAGTACATGCGATCACCGCGTAACGTGACTTTGGCGCCGATAGGCATGCCGGCACGTAACTTAAAGTTCGCGATGGATTTCTTTGCATAGGTTACTACCGCTTTTTGACCTGCGATTGTGGATAGATCTTCAATCGCATTGTCGATAGCTTTAGAGTCTTCTTTAGCATCCCCTACTCCCATGTTCAAAACAATCTTACTCAGCTTGGGCACTTCCATGACCGAGCTGTAATTGAATTGCTTCATGAGCGCAGGAACTATTTCTTCTTTATATCTTTCTTCTACTCTATTCATAGCTCACCTTACTTCTTCGCCGGACGGATTACAGAAATCTGCTCTCCGCATGATTTGCAAAAACGCACTTTGTCACCATTGTCAAGAAATTTGACACCGGTCTTTGACGGGCGTTTGCATTCACTGCATACCAGCATTACGTTGGAAGCATCAATCGGTAATTCCTGATTGATAAGTCCACCTTGCTGTGTACGGGTGCGGGGTTTGACATGACGGGTGCCCATATTGACACCTTCAACCAGGATACGTCCGGTCGCAGGATACACTGCGATCACTTTGCCTGACTTTCCCGCATCTTTACCACTTAACACATAAACACGGTCATTAGTTTTTACATGAACTTTTTTAGCCATCTTGCCCTCCTACAAAACTTCCGGGGCGAGAGACAGAATTTTCATATACTTCTTTGCTCTCAACTCGCGGGCGATCGGTCCGAAGATACGAGTTCCCTGAGGGTTCCCGTCATCTTTCAAAATAACAGCTGCATTTTCATCAAAACGAATTACTGAACCGTCGTTGCGTCTTATTCCTGATTTGGAGCGAACGACGACTGCTTTAACAACGTCGCCCTTCTTCACTACGCCACCGGGAATAGCTTCTTTAACGGAGCAGACGATGACGTCGCCTACGTTAGCGTAACGTCTGCCTGTGCCTCCCAATACTTTTATACACATCAGGCTTCTGGCGCCGGTATTATCGGCGGATTTCAGCCGACTTTGAACTTGAATCATAATCTTAGTCCTCCAACCCGCTCTTACTTGGCTTTCTCAATGATTTCAACTAGACGCCAGCGTTTAGTCTTGGAGAGAGGACGTGTTTCCATAACACGCACACGATCTCCTATCTGGCACTCATTGTTTTCATCATGAGCTTTGAGCTTGTAAGACTGCTTCAAATATTTCTTATAAAGAGGATGACGCACGTGCTGTAATACTTCGACAGTGATGGTCTTATCCATCTTGTCACTGGTCACTACGCCTTCTCTTTGTTTGCGCTCGTTGCGTGCACTCATGCCTTCATCCCTCCATCATTAAGTTCCTGCTGACGCATAACGGTTTTAACCCGGGCAATATCACGCTTGACATACTTCAGCTGCATAGGGTTTGCGAGCTGATTAGTAGCATGTTGAAAGCGCAGTTTGAACAATTCTTCCTTGAGTTCGCTCAATTCCTGTTCAAGCTCTGTGTGGCTCTTTTTTCTTAAATCAGTTGCCTTCATCTGCATCAACCTCCTCGCCGTCTTCAGCGGTGCCTTCTGCACCTTCAGCGCCTTCTGCATCTTCATCAATTACGCCTGCATCGACCAGTTCACCCTCGGTCATCATATCCTCAGGAATATCGAGAACCTGAACTTCAGCAAATTTCGCGATTTCTGCTTCACTGAATTCACGTTCACTCTCTATGAACTTAGTCTTGCACGGCAGTTTATGTGACGCCAGTCTTAAGGCTTCGCGAGCATTTTCTTCTGAAACACCGGCTACTTCAAATAACACACGTCCGGGTTTCACTACGGCTACCCAATACTCCGGTGAACCCTTACCTTTACCCATGCGGGTCTCGGCAGGTTTCGCTGTAACCGGTTTGTCCGGGAAAATCTTAATCCACACCGTACCGCCACGACGGAAATATCTGTTAATGGCAATACGTGCAGCTTCAATCTGGTTTCCCGTAATCCAGCAAGGTTCAATAGCTACGAGACCGTACTGGCCGTAAGTAACTTTGTTGCCGCGGGTTGCTTTGCCCCTCATGCGGCCACGATGTTGTTTTCTGTATTTTGTACGCTTAGGCATTAACATCGGGTGTGCCTCCTTCTTGAGCTGGCGTTTTCTTCACAGGAAGTACTTCACCCTTGTAAATCCACACTTTTACGCCGATCAGGCCGTATGCGGTGTGAGCTTCTGCAAAACCGTAATCTATATCGGCGCGCAGAGTATGCAAGGGGATTGTACCTTCGTGGTACTGTTCGGAACGTGCAATTTCAGCTCCGCCCAGACGACCGGCGACCATGGTTTTAATGCCCTTGGCACCGTTCTTCATGGCGCGGCCTATAGCCTGTTTCATAGCACGTCTGAATGAAGTTCTTGCTTCAAGCTGACGGGCAATGCCTTCAGCTACCAGCTGAGCTTCGATGTCAACATTGCGTACTTCTTTAACGTTGATGTAGAAGTCGCTGCCGAACTGCTTTGTCAGCTTTTTCTTTAATTTTTCGATTTCAGCGCCCTGACGGCCAATAATGATGCCTGGCTTACCTGTAGTTATAGTGACTACAGTCTTGTCATCACCTTCACGCTCGATTTCAATCCGGGAAACTCCGGCGCGTGAGGTTTCAGCGAGCACTTGATCGCGTATTTTCTTATCTTCTACGAGGTAACGGGAAAAGTTCTTCTTATCCGCATACCAGCGTGAATCCCAGTCTTTAATAACTCCTACACGGAAACCATGTGGATTAACTTTCTGGCCCATTTTATGATTCCTCCTCTTCGCTTTCTCTCAGAACAACGGTTACATGGCTGCTGCGTTTCAGAATCCAGGAAGCCGCACCTTTGGCGCGAGGACGAATGCGCTTCAGCGTAGGACCCTCGGTTGCATTTATCTCTGCGACATAAAGGCGTTCAGGATCCAGGCCGTTATTATTCACTGCGTTAGCCGCAGCTGAATTCAGCAACTTCTTCAAAGGCTGTGCTGAGGCGTTTGAGGAATATTCCACTATAGCCAGAGCTTCCTGCAGCGATTTGCCGCGGATAAGACTGGTGAGCAGATTTACCTTTTTTGAATTTATGCGCAAATGTTTGATTGAGGCGCGACCTTCATCGCGGCCAATACCAAGATATTTGCGTTCTTTTTTTGTTAAAGTAGGAGTTTTCTGATTGCGCCTCGTCTCTGCTTTATGAGCAGCTATGAGTTCTTCGCGTCTCTCTTCCAATTCTACTTTACTCATTACTTTTCGTGACATATATATTCTCCCTCCTCACTGCGATCAGCGAACAATGGCACGTCGTTCCGACGTGGCGTGTCCTCTGAAGGTTCGCGTGGGAGCGAACTCACCCAATTTATGACCGACCATTTCCTCAGTAATGTAGATCGGCACATGTTTTCTGCCGTCATGAACTGCAATTGTATGGCCAACCATCTCAGGGAAGATCGTGGAGGCTCTGGACCATGTTCTTACGACACGGTGCTCATTTTTTTCGTTCATAGCTTCTATTCTTTTCATCAGTGCTTCTTCAACATAGAAGCCCTTTTTGGTAGAACGACTCATTCTCTATCCTCCTTACTTCGTACGTCTGCTTCTGACGATCATTTGATTGGATTTCTTGTTTCGCTGACGCGTCTTGTAACCGCGTGTCGGCTTACCCCAGGGAGTGACCGGGCTCGGCATACCAATAGGAGCCTTGCCTTCACCACCGCCATGAGGGTGATCAACGGGGTTCATGGCAGAACCACGTACGTGTGGTCTTCTGCCCAGGTGACGCATACGTCCTGCCTTACCAATGGTAATAATGCTGTTTTCAATATTACTTACAGTGCCGAGTGTTGCGCGGCATTCCTGTAAAACCAGACGCACTTCCGTGGAAGGCATACGCAAAGTGGCGTAACGGCCTTCTTTGGCGAGAAGCTGCGCGGATGAACCGGCTGAACGAACCAATTGTCCGCCTTTGCCTGGATGCATTTCAATATTATGAATTTGTGATCCGACCGGAATCGAGCTTAACGGCAGAGTATTGCCTACAGAAATATCCACTGCTTCACCGGACATTACGGTGTCGCCGACTTTCAGTCCGTGAGGAGCTAAAATGTACGACTTTTCACCGTCTGCGTAATAAAGCAGAGCAACAAATGCTGTGCGGTTGGGATCATATTCAATGGCCTTTACTTGTGCCGGAATATTATCCTTAGTACGCTTCCAATCGATTTGTCTGTATTTTCTGCGGTTTCCGCCACCACGATGACGAACCGTAATTCTGCCATAGTTGTTGCGACCACTGGACTTCTGCTGCGTCTGAAGCAAACTTTTCTCCGGAGCTTTTTTATCTGTCAAATCAGAATAATCAACTCTCGTCATCTGCCTTCTCGCGGGCGAAGTCGGTCTATAACTTTTTGCCATTATAATTCTCCTTCTAACGCGTGAACGGCTTATTGGCCGAACCCGAATTCTTCAATCGAAGTCTTGTATTTTATCGACTTTGTACCTTTTTTGCCACCCGGCATCTGATAGGACTCAGCAACGGGGTCGGTATCAATCGTGATTATCGCTTTTTTGCTGGCCGATGTCATACCTTTTCTGCCGGCGCCGATGCGACGCTCTTTTCCGCGCAGATTAATAGTATTGACTCCTGTGACCTTTACTTCAAAAAGCACTTCAACTGCATGTCTTATTTCTGTCTTGCTGGCACGGCGGTCTACTTCAAAAGTATATTTTCCGTACGCTGCTTCCATCATACTTTGCTCAGTAATAATGGGACGAATAATAATATCGTGTGGACTCCTCATGATGCGTATACCTCCTCGATTGTGCTAAGAGCTTCGCGTGTTACGATGAGCAGATCGGAATTGAGCAGGTCAAGCACTGAAAAAGCATTGACAGCAGCTGTACGAACATTGGGCAGGTTGCGCGCTGAACGCACAACTTCAACGTTATGACCGCTGGTGATGATCAATGAACTGGTTTCAGCACCGATATTTTTCAAAATTCCTGTCATTTCGCGAGTTTTGTGCGTTTCCATGTCCAAAGAATCCAAAACGAGCAACTTCCCTTTAGCAAACTTGTCGGACAAAAGTGAACGCATCGCGAGACGTCTGAGCTTCTTAGTCAAACGAACTTTGTAAGAACGCGGTGTAGGTCCGAAGGTTACTCCGCCACCGACAAAAATAGGAGAACGGCTCGAACCGTGACGAGCACGACCGGTTCCCTTCTGACGATACGGTTTCCTTCCGCCGCCGCGGACTTCAGAGCGATCTTTGGTTTTGCTGGTACCCTGCCTGCGATTGGCCTGCTGAGCCAGCATCACCCGATACACAGCATCAAGGTTTGGTTCAATCGCGAAGACTTCATCAGATAAATCGAGAGTATCGACAACATCACCTTTAATATTTAAAACGTTAACTTGCATTTATCAGTTCCTCCGTCTACTTTCCCTTAACGCTGGTCTTAATTTCCAGCAGACCGCGCTTGGGACCGGGCACTGAACCGCGTACTACCAGAATGTGACGCTCTCCGTCAACCTGTACTACTTTAAGGTTCTGCACTGTCACGCGCTCGTTGCCCATCTGACCCGGTAATTTCTTACCTTTAAAAACCTTGCCCGGAGTTGCTGATGAACCCATAGAGCCTGATGAGCGATGGTATTTAGAACCGTGAGCCATGGGACCACGTGACATACCGTGGCGTTTGATTGAACCCTGGAAGCCTTTTCCCTTGGAAACACCGGAAATATCTACAAAGTCACCTTCACTGAACATGTCGGCAACATTGACTTCTTGTCCTGCCTCATATTCAACACCCTCATCCGCAGTAAACTCGCGGATATAACGCATTGGTGCTACTTCCACCTTGGAAAACTGACCATTGTGGGGACGTGAGGCTTTCTTATAATTTTCATAGCCCACGCGTGTTGCTACATAGCCATCTTTTTCTACTGTTTTGTTCTGTATGACCTTGAGCGGTCCACATGCAATGACGGTTACCGGAATGGAAATTCCATCTTCGTCAAAGAGTTGCGTCATACCAGCTTTTCGGCCGAGCATGAATTTTGCCATCTTCTATTACCTCCTGGTTATTGGTTCACTACTATGGTGAACATTGACCAATAATTTATAGTTTGATTTCGATATTTACGCCGGCGGGCATTTCAAGTCTCATCAGAGATTCAATGGTCCGCTGTGTTGGCGTGAGGATATCAATCAGACGTTTGTGGGTACGAACCTCAAACTGCTCTCGTGAGTCTTTATCAACGTGAGGCGAGCGCAGAATCGTAATGATATCCTTCTCTGTCGGCAAAGGTATCGGACCGGATACGCTTGCTCCGGTGTTCTTAGCTGTCTCTACGATGCGTTCGGCACTCTCATCAAGAATGCGATGGTCGAAAGCTTTCAGTCGGATTCTAATCGTTTGCTTAACTGCCATTTTTTCCTCCTATGGCTACGTTCTAATCACTTGTTTCAATAATCACTATCGACTCGGGTGTGTCCCACGTTTTCGTGTTAAAACCCAGTCGAAGTGCTTGGCGCTTACGCTGGGTGCTAAGCTGCCGCGTGACTATCGTCCGGATCATGCCGGACTGCTCTGACGAAGTTACCTTTCCAATCCGCAGCGAACTGAAAAGCAATCTCCGTCTTCTTCGCAAGCCTTTTTACACACAGCCGTAGACGTCCGTATAAAAAGGCACAAGGGGAAGTATAAAGTATCAATGAACATAATGCAAGCAGTTTTTCAAAAAACTTTGCAAAAGGTTAGAAATATTACGCTTTACTCTCACTTATCTTTAGTCGTTGTCAAAAACGTAGAGATAAGTCCATAATATGTGCGACATGAGTTTACTAAGTATCAACAATATATCAAAATCATTTGCAACAGTAAAGATCCTCAGAGGCGTGGATCTGAGCATCATGCCCGGTGACAGGATCGCTTTAATCGGTGATAACGGCTCCGGGAAGACTACTCTGCTGCGCCTGATTGCCGGGACCGAAACCCCGGACCCTGAAGGCGGCAGCATACAGCTTGCGCGCGGCGCCGTAGTGGGACTTCTGGAACAGCAGCTGGAGCACTTGAGCAACAATAGCGATTTCGCTCTTGAGGATCCTGAGCTAACTGCTGCCGAAGAAGAGATCAGAGACTTGCAGGCGCGTCTGGAAAACACCACTGACGAAAAACTGCTCGCTGAGCTCTTGCAGAAATATGCAAAGGCGCAGGATCGTTTTGAGGCTTTAGACGGATTCAGCTTTCGCCAGCGTCTGGAAGCCGCTCTAAACGCATTTTCACTGGATGAGACAACAATAAAGCGTCCCTTGAAACATCTTTCCGGAGGCGAGCGTATGAGGGTAGCGCTGGCAAGGATCTTGCTTCGCTCCCCTGACTTATTGTTGCTTGATGAGCCTACCAATCATCTGGATCAAAAAGCTATCGACTGGTTGGAGGACTATTTGAGCAAAATGTCCTCCGCCGTGCTGTTCGTTTCGCATGATCGCGCTTTCATCAATAATGTGGCGACTAAGACCGCTGAGCTTAACTCGGGTAAAATTCGCGTCTATTCCGGAAATTACAAGAGCTACCTCGAACAAAAAGAACTTGAAGAAAAAACTCTGGAACGTCGGCTTGATCAGACGGAGAAAAAACTGCAAAGACAGGAAGAGATTACTCAGACCATGCTTTCGCATCGCAAAATTGCTCAATACCACAGCAGTGAAAAAAAGGAAGCCCGCATCAGCGAAGAGCTGACCACTTTGCGCAACTATAGAAGGTCCTCTCATAAACGCATGAGCTTCAAGTCCCTGGAACAACCGAAGCTGACAGGATCACGCCGTGAAAAGCTGACGTTGGAAGCGAAAGGTCTCTCTGTCCATTTTGAAGGTGAAAAAGAAGCGCTCTTTGAGGATTTATCTTTCACGCTCACTCAGGGTCAGCATGTTGCCCTGGTGGGCAACAACGGCTGCGGCAAAACGACGCTGTTAAAAATCTTGATGGGAGAAGTTCCACAGACTGACGGTAGCATCGTCAATGCTGCAAATTTGACTTACGGTTTTCTCGGACAGGAAGCGAATTTTGATGATTTCACTAAGACGGTGCTGGAACAGCTGCTCTATCTTCAGCCACATCTGAATGAGGTACAAGCACGCAGCGAATTGGCGCGCTTTGGTTTCAGTGGTGATGCGGTATTCCAGAATACAGGCAGTCTATCAGGTGGCGAGCGCTCTCGTTTATTTCTCTGTGCGCTCCTGCAGGACAAACCTGATGTTCTGTTTATGGATGAACCTACTAACCATCTTGATATATATTCGCGTGAGCTGCTTGAGAACGCGCTTAATGGATTTGCAGGTACAGTTCTGGCTGTTTCTCATGATCGATATTTCATTGAAAATATCGCAGATGAAGTCTGGGGCATGCTTGAAGATGGGATTAAGGTTTTCCCCAGCTTCACTGACTACAGGAAAGCCGAAAAAGAAGCGGAACGCAAGAAAAATGAAAGTTTAAGGACTTCCCAGCGAAAGAGTCTTCCCGGAAATCAGAAGAATGTAAATGACACTTCTGATGAAAGGCGATATGAAATACCGCAGTGGGACAAAAAGGTGATTGAACTCTATCCTCTTTTGTCCGATTTGAATCAGTACCCCCCAAATAAAATCGAGCGTCGGCGTGTTGTAGCGGACCTCAACACAGTCCTCAGGGATCTTGAAAACAATTTATCCCGGCATCAGGATAAGAAGCTTTCTCTGGAAAGTGATTTCACCCGAGTCGAATCGGATGAAATCTACCATGATTATGCCGAGCTGCTGCAGACTATCGAAATCGAAGAAGTACTTTTTCTTCAGCTGATGGAGCTTGCAGAAGACTTAAAGAACTAGTCCGGGTAATTATCGAAGGCGTCCAAAAACAAATTTGCCTCTGCTTCCCTCTCTAAACTCACCATCTTCAACTACCCAGCGACCGCGGCTCATAGTGGAAATAACTTTCGCATTGACCTCGAGTCCCAGGTAGGGGCTGTCGTCAGCTGCTGAATGCAGTTCATCCAAAACTGCAGAGCCTTCGCGATAAAGAATAAGATCAGCATCGCTGCCGGGGGCTAGCACTCCCTTCTGAGGGTAAAGTCCAAACAACTTTGCAGGATTTACTGTAAGTTGGTCAATTACCGCATTGCCGTATAAAGAATGCATCAGAGGGAAAAGATACTCCAAACCACCCATACCCATAGGCATTACTGCAAGATCTCCTTGAGCATCGCGCTTAGCTTTTAATGAGAAAGGGCAATGGTCCGTGGCGAACACACTGATCTCACGCCAATTCCGACGGAGCAAATCCCGTTGTTCCACCGAACGAAGGGGCGGGGTTATCGTATAGCGATAATAATCATCGGCAGCGTAAACCGATTCATCGAAAATAAAATACTGAGGAGCGCTTTCCAGGAATAAGTTTTTATGCAAAATATCGCTATAGTCGTTTTTGAGCATTTCAACTGTTTCACCACAATTAACATGCACGATATAACTGTTGCCTTGATGTTTCCTGGTCCACTCTGCGATCTTGCGCACCTCTTCAATTTCACACTCAGGCGGGCGATTTAAAGGTAGCTTGCGTGCATCTTTATTGTCATGGTCAATCAGAGTATCGTCTTCAGCATGAATGATAATACGCACATCTTCATGAGCTGATCTTGCAATCAAAGCCTCAACCGATTCCGGAGAGGAGTAGATGCCGGAAGGTCTGTAAGTTGTGTAGAGTTTAATTGAAGGTGTCCCCTGAGCCACTGCCTGATCCGCCATTTTCGCTGCGCTGTCTTTCAGATCTTTAGCTGAGGCATGCCAGGCATAGTCAATTAATGCTGCTTGAGCCTGAGCAGTTTTTTCCTGAAAAAATCCTCGCATCTCAGCTACAGTCGCGGCCTCACCCAGAAAATCTATAAAGGTTGTAACCCCGCCGTAGGCCGCTGCTATACTTCCGCTGCGATAGTCATCGCAGGACGGGTTGCCGCCGGCTCCATTGAGGGAGAGGTGGACATGGGCGTCGATCATCCCCGGTGCTACACATAAACCACCGGCGTCCGTGCTTGATTTGGCGGGAAATTCCTCCGGAGATATCAAAGCAATCTTCTCGCCCTTAATGTAGACATTGGAAGATACAAATTCACCATCCTGATAAACCTTTCCATTCATTATCCTGCGATCATACATAATTGATTTCTCCTCCCATCTGCTTTGCAGTTATCTTACTTAACACGTGCTTCCAGTATCTCAATCGCTTTTGCCAGCTGAGTATCTTCTTCCCGGCTTAACTGATTTACAGGTTTATTAGCAACAGCTTCATCCAAAGCGATTTCCTCATCCGGCACCAATCCAATACCATCGATCGATTCGCCTCCGGGTAAGAAGTATTCGAAAGTAGTAACTTGAATTGCTGAGTTGTCGGATAAACTCCAGGTTAAAGTTCCTACACCTTTGCCGTAGCTCTTCTCACCAACGAGAACAGCTTTGTCCAGATCCCTCAGAACACCGGCAAAAAGTTCACTTGCGCTGGCAGAATAGCGGTTGAGAAGAACTACATAAGTCATATCTTCAGGCACGAGAGCCGGCTCATCTGTTTTCCATTCTTCAGTGTAATCTTCACCCTCAGAGCGACCCTCAACGGTCGCCACCGTCTGTGGAGGCAAAAGGACATCCAGCATATCGATGCACTGGTAAGCATAGCCGCCTCCGTTACTGCGCAAGTCAATCACTATGTGCTGAGCTCCCTGATCCAATAAATCAAGCACTGCAGTTTCAAAGTTTTCAGCTGCATGCGCTGAAAACTCCGTCAGGCGAATATAAGCAATACCGTCTTCCAGCATCTCATACGTAAGTGAGGCATTAGTTATTCTCCTACGGGTGATATTTTGAACAATCTCTCGATTTTCTGAAGGTCGAAAGAAAGTGATACTCACTTCGGTCCCGTCTTCTCCCCTGATCATGTTTGCCAGTTGCGACACATCATTTATGTCCAAAGTCGATTCACCGTCCACTGCAATGATCCTGTCATCAATGGCCACGCCCGCTTCTTCCGCCGGGCTGTCCATTACAACGTCATTAACCACGAAGTAGCCTGCATCGTCCATCATCACGATGGCGCCGATACCACTATACTCACCGCTCATGGCATCCTGAGAGGCCTGATTGTCCTCCGGGCTCAAATAGAAGGTATAGGGGCTTTCGACATTATCTACCAGACCCTGTGTCATTATCTCAATTAATTCAGCATGTGACAGTTCATCAATGTAATTTTCATAGATCAGATCGTACGCCTCGTCCAGCTTAGACAAAGCCTCAGCTACTCCGTCTTCAGAGGGAAAGCGCATAGTGAACGCGTCATCAGCGACTTCATCGTCAAGAAAGCCCAAACGATTACCGCCCAATTCCCTGATAGCGTCACCATAGAGAGCGAAAGCGATGCCTGCGGTCAAGAGGAAGGTGATCGTCGCAGTCAATAAGACCGCCAAAAAAATACGCCAGCGCATACCACGTTTGCAGGCCCTCTTCTCTTCTTCCTCTATATCCTGCGGAAAGCGAGGCGGGTAATTTCCAAACCTGTTCGTCTGAATTTGTGGATTCTGCGGAGCTTGAGAATAGGGATCAAATTGATTTTGAGAATAGGGATCTTGTGGTTGTTCTTGCATTATTTTACCTCATCTAAAAACGGCAAGGTCGGTATAAGCCGACCTTGAGTATAATTACTTAAGTAAATACAATAATAGCTGATTTATTAATAATACGATAGAGGATTGACGGTGCTGCCGTATTTCAAGACTTCAAAATGCAGATGAGGTCCGGTTGACCTGCCGGTGCTGCCGATAAAGCCAACGACCTGTCCCCGGGATACTTGCTGACCATAATAACAGTTGAAACCACTCAAGTGGGCATATCGTGTGGAAAAGCCATCACCGTGATCGATTATTACAATATTTCCATAACTGCCTAACCAACCGCAGTAAGTTACAGTACCGCCACGCGCTGCAATCACATTCGAACCATATCCTGCTGCAATATCAATTCCGGCATGCCAGCTGGTGCCGCCAAAAATGTTGCGCCATCCGTAATAGGATGTTATGTACGCGCTGGAAGGAACTGGCCAGGCAAATGAGCCGCCCGGCACTGAAGCTCCGCCACCTGTAGGCGCTTGCGCTTGTGTTGGGGCCTGCGTCGGTGCCTGGGTCTTAGTAGTGGTCGTTTTGGGTCGTGTGGTAGTAGTTGTTGTCGGCCGGTTTTCAATTTCATACTGAGTGGCATAACGATTTACATCAGACTGAGCGTCTTCCTTAACAGCACTGAGGTTCTCTTCCCTCTGTTGATAAAGACTTAACGAATATGATGCCTCGTCCAGCTCTCTTTGCGTCATTGCCTGCTCAGACTTAATCTGCTGCAAAACTGACTCGGCCTCTTCAGCTAAGACTGTCAGTTCATTAAAGGAATTCTCTGAACGAAGGCGCATAGTTTCTGCTTCCTCCGAAGCGCTTTCCAGATCGTTCAAAGCTTGTTCATCAGCATCAGAGATTACTTTCATAAAACGGACAGTGGTGAAAAAGCATTGCAGACTGTCTGAACTCAACAGCATTTCCAGCATGCTCTTTTTCTGCCATTTGTACATCTGCGAGATACGTTCTCCGTATTGCTCCTGTTTGTCAAAGAACCTTTGTAGTGATTGCTGGTAAGCTGCTTCATCCTCCAGCATGATCGAATAGGCTGTTTCTTTCTGCTGCAAAGCATCCTGATAGACTCTGTTCTGCTCTGCACTGCGGGCACTCAACCAGCTTAGTTCGTCAGACAGCTTCTTTTCTGCAGAACGCAGTTCATTCAGTTGCGTCTGGGTGTTTTTCAGCTCGGATTCCAATTCACTGAGATGTTGTCTGGCTGAATCCAGTTTCTCTTTAGTACTTGTAGCGTGAACGGAAGCAGGCAGCACTAAAACAAGTGCTATAAACAAAACCAGCATCAGAGAACTTAATCGTAATAATTTATAGACTTTAGTATTTGATCTATTCTCTTGCAAAATCAAGATTTTTCTCCTAGCGGACATATCTATTTGTTGCACATTCTACAATAGCATCATATTCAAGTCCAGTTATTACAGGGCAATAACAATTACTCAAATTTTCTTATAAATTACAATAAAATTAAGCTATTTTCCACTGCCTTTGCGATTTGCAGTAAATACTAAACCTTAGCGTGCTTACGGACTGACAACACACTTGCGACTAAACATAAAACAAAGGACACCAGCAGATTAATAGCAGTTATGATTCCAATCACTCTTGAATTTGGCAGCAGAGTAAATACTCCATCACTTACGCCCCTTAAACCCGTATCAAAACGTCCCTGTAAATACGCATAAAGCAAACCTGAAGTCAGACTGGCCAGAAGCGCCCCCATAAGTCCCGCTACCAGACCCTCTATTACAAAGGGAAGTTCAATAAAGCCTTTGGTGGCTCCCAGATACTTCATAATGTTTATTTCATTTGAGCGCGACAAGACAGCAACCCGTATCATGTTGGATACAATCAGAGCCGAGATGACGGAAAGAACAATAAATATAATCAAGCCAACACGATTTGTCCAGAGCGTAATTCTGTCCAGCAAGTTCATAACTTCAGATTCCATCAGTACTTCATATACTTCAGGCATCCCTTCAACACTGCTTTTGAACTCTTCTCCCAGGCCCGGGTCGGACAGGCGGACATTAAAGGTATAAGGTATGTTGGCTTCAACAGAGAAATCTTCCCACAAATCTTCTTTTCCAATGTCACTTTTGAAACTCTCAAAGTTCATCTCAGGAGTGAACTCTTCATACTCCACAACTTGTTCGGGATGACTCGCTAAAAATTGCCGCATCTGGACTATGCTTGAATCATCAGCCTCCACACGCATTGAAATAGTTATAGGCGGCTGTTGAGCCGCTATTTTGGACAGATGCGTAGCGTTAAGAGAGAAAGCGACAAAAATGCTCAGTATGAAGAGCATTAAAGTCAAAGTGATAACTGAAGCGATGAGCAAAAATGGATGCCGGCCCAAATTACGAAAACCGGATTGTGTCGCATAACGGATTTCATTAATTTTCATTCTTGAAACTCCACGGATT
>JAQWBU010000096.1 GCA_028706195.1 Eubacteriales bacterium | reverse complement strand
GTCAACCCAGGCATGAAAATAAAACGTATATTGCGTGGATGAAAGTTCGCGGTCCACAGCCGCTTTGTTCGAACGCACCAGCAGAACATCGTGATAGAGCATCAGCTGCTCACGCTGTTCGGCGATACCTTTCATTATTTCAATTTGCCGATCGATCTCTTCCTGAACGGCATCAGCCTGTTTGTCAAGCACTTCCAAAGATTTTTTGGCCGTTCCTAGAACTGCCTGCGTGGGGAGCGCTTTAAACTCATATGCTGAAAGTCTGGTTCTGAGGTGCGGAGCGTCTTCCTTCATATCCACGACAGCTAATAAGGGAGCATTGCTTTCGCTTGTTCCAAGATGAAATATCGTTGCGGTCGGCAGCTCTTCCGTTAACTCGGCTTCGAGCTCGGTCAGATTTTTCTGATCGCGCAAGGTTCCATAGATGATTTCAGTTAATTCCGTTTCACGTGCACTGAGATCAAGAGGAACATCTCTCCAGGGAGACAGTTCTTCCCTTCTCTGACCAATCGAATTTAACTCGGATCGCAGTTCGTTTTCTCTTTCCACTGCTGACTCAAAGTTGTAGAGAAGCTGAAGTGATAACTCTTCCTTATATTCAGACATGTCAAATTCTGTCTCTGAGACTGTCGGCTTAGCTGAAAACATAGGTTTTTTCTGGGGGAAGCGTCGTTCAACAAGTTCAATTGTACGTACTAAACGATTTCGCAGATCGGCGTTTTCTACAAAGCTTCCGGATGAAGCAGCTGGCTTAACTGTCTCCGCGTCTGCGTCCGGAACAGCTTCAGTAACCTGAATCGCGCCCATTTTCATCAGGGCATCCAGAACCGCATCCCGATCCTGAGACATGCCAATAATCGTCATGTAGCTCATCTTAGAAGTTGCCAAGGAGAGTCACAATCCTTTCTGCCACAGCGTCTGTCGCCTGCTTCAGAGCTTCGGAGCTTGCATCGCCTGTTACTGCCTCAGCCTCTTGCGAGACTTCGGCTAAAATAGCCCGATACTTTGCTTCCGCTTCCTGCATGACTTCCTGACGTTCAAGCTGCGCGTCCTTATAGGCCTGATCGACATAGCTGTCCGCTTCCTGTCGCGCTTCTTTACGTTTTTCTGCCGCAGCTTCACGCGCATCTTCCCTCAACTGATTCGCTTCAGTCTCTGCGGCGCGAATTTTTGCAATGAAATCCTGATCTGCCACGTAGATTAGTCCCTCCCTGTCAGTGTCTCAATTTGAACCTGAGTAGTTAAGAATAAATTTTCTATATTATAACGATAATAATATAAAATTTCACTCCGGCAAATATACTAACACGAAGCCAGGACCAAAGAAGCTATTTCTCAGAATTAGGGAAAATAGATAAAGGATAGCTTACATTTATTGTCACATTGAATTAACAATCTTTATGTAATCTTGACGAGACTGGGAAATAATGTGTGATATATAATTTTTTTACATTCGGATAGTCAGTTGTAATTAGTATTTGAGGAAAAGTTTTAATGGCAAGATATTGTTTTTATTGCGGTAAAGAACTGGAAGATAATGAAAAATGCTACTGTCAGGCTCGCACCAGAGCTGAAGCGGCAGCTAAATCAGCTGTTTACGGCCAGAGTCAAAATGCTGTTCAGGATCAGACTGACAGATCAAATTCTCCGGAAAGCTCCGGCGCAGAGCACGACGCTGCCACAGCTTCCGGTTCTTACAGCAGCACAAATTCAACTTCTTCCTCAGAAACACAGGGCAAGCCGTCAGATACTAAATCCAAGCGTGAGAGCGCCAAAGAAAAGCGGGCAGCTGCTAAAGAGAAACGCAGAGCGGAGCGGGAACGCCTGCGTCAGGTCAGGGCGGAAGCCAAACGCCGTGCGCAAGCGGAAAAGGAACGTCGCCGCCAGTCTTATCAGAGCAAAGCTGCGGGCAGCCACAATCCTTATCAGCAGAAAAGCAATTCTTACGGAGCGCAGCAGGCGCGCGGTTTCGGGCGCGAACTGCTCCAGCTTCTGACAAGACCGGCTGATGCCATCAAAGCCCAGGCCGTCCCCTTCTGGTCCACATCACATACCATCTATCTGATCGCCAGTTCCTTGCTAGGCGGCGCACATATAAGTTTTGCCAATCGCTGGCTCTATTCCGTTCTTTTCAGTGATCGGCTTGTTCCTCCCAATCTGGAAGGAGCCGGACTTTATTTCACCGGAGTTTTGATCAGCGCTTTCTTTCTATTCCTATATACCGGAACCCTCTGGCTGCTGGCGCGCTTTATCTTCCGGCAGGGCGGGCTTCCCTTCTCGCACACCCTGGCCGTCGGCAAAACTGCCTGGGCCTACCTGACGCTCTTTATGCTGATAGCACTGCCGACAACCATGCAGGGAGGCTTCTTCGGTCTTTTGCTGGTATTGATGGGTTTTGCCTTTTCCTGCCTGGTGCATGCCCGTTCTGTGGCGGTAATTACACATCTGTCTGACAATCAGGCCATTAATCTGACACTTGTCTCCCTGCTCATATTCACATCACTCTTTGCGGCCGCGATCGCCTTTTTCCAGACGATACTCATAGCTTAAGTGAAAGGGGCGCGGCTTAGCTGCGCTCTTCACAGCTGATTCCGCTTCATAAACCGCTGCCATTCGGCTGGCGTTTTCACTATACTTTTCCTTCATTTAATGTATAATTACAAATCGTTACAGTGGGAATTTCAGTAGGGGAAATTTTTCTTAATGATTAAAAAGATCACACAGCAGCTGGCGTGGCTTGTCCGCGCTTATAAGCCTGAATATCTTGTCGGCCTGTTCGCTATCATTCTAAGCAACGTTGCCGGCGTGGCTCCTACACGGCTGGCCGGATATCTGGCAGACCGGATCATGCTGCAGGACATCAGCTTTGATATTTTCCTTAACTATATATTGCTCCTGGTAGGACTCGTCGTCCTGAATTTCTTTCTCAATTATGTCTGGAACTACTATATTTTCAAGGCTTCAGACGTCGCTCCCTTATTAGCGCGGCAAATTACAGCGCGCAAAATCTTCTCCCAGAGCGCGCCTTTCTTCGGCAGAAATACAACCGGCAGTCTGATGGGAAAGGCCACGAACGATGTCAATTTCATCGCTGATATGGCCGGCTATGGTGTCATGGTTATGTTTGACTCCAGTCTTTACCCCGCCACTATTCTCGCCTTCATGTTTTCTATTTCCTGGCAGCTGACGCTGCTGACGATTCTGCCGCTGCCTCTGCTGCTTTTTGCTTCGAAAAAGATCGGCGCGCATCTCTATGAAGAATTCGATGACGCGCAGCGTGCCTTTGATGCCATGAACGACCACGTGCTGGAAAATGTCTCCGGTGTGCGCATCGTTCGCGCCTATCGTCTGGAAGATGCTCAGACTGAGCGTGTTGACGAACTGGCTGAGGAAATGTACCGCAAGAACATGCGCGTGGCCAGCTGGTCCGCTCTCTTCATGCCGGCTTCCCGACTGGTGTCCGGCATGACCTATGTGATTGCAATCGCCTTCGGTGCCGGTCTGATCCGTAACGGCGACATCACCCTGGGCGCATTGATTTCCTTCGTCTTTTTCCTCGGTATGATGACCTGGCCCATGATCTCCATGGGAGAGTTCATCAATGTATCGCAGCAGGGCTCTGCTGCGATGGAAAGGCTGCAGGAAGTCTGGGATTATCAGGAAGACATGGAGGACGCAGCCAACACCGTTCCCCTGAAGAAGATCGGCGATATCGAATTCAGGAATTTCAATTTCGCCTGGCCTGATCTGGAAGAAGATGTGCTGAAAGATATCTCCTTCACGATCCAGGCTGGCCAGACCGTCGGTATTGTGGGACGCATCGGCAGCGGCAAGACAACGCTTCTGAAGCAGATTTTGCGCTTTTATCCGCAGAAGGCGGACCAGCCCAATGCGCTTCAAACCGATCTTGAGAGCCTGCGCCTGAACGCACAGCCGATACAAAGATACCGCCGCAGTGATATCAGGCAGAAAGTAGGCTACGTGCCGCAGCAGACGATTCTTTTTTCCAAAACCATCAGGGAGAATATCCTGCTGGGAGACCGCTCAGTGCCTGAAATCTGGCCTTTAAATGAAGAGGATCTGGAAAAAGAGAAAACACTGCGTAAGCTCAGCTTCCGCGAGCTCAATCTGGAAATGAAAAAGCGGGATGAAACAGACGGCGTTTATTACTGGGATAAGCCTGAGAGTGAGAAAGATGAAACGGGAGATCGCTCCGCCTATCTGGAATGCGATCAGACTATGCAGGAGGCGATTGATACCGCCGACTTTCGCAAGGATCTGGAAATTCTGCCGCAAGGTCTGGAGACAATGGCCGGGGAAAAGGGTATCGCCTTGTCAGGTGGTCAAAAGCAGCGCATAGCCATAGCCCGCGCGCTTATATCCCAGCCGGAAGTTCTGATTCTGGACGACTCGCTCTCCGCAGTGGACGGCACGACAGAAGAGAATATCCTGCGTGAGCTGCGCCGCCAGCGCCAGGGCAAGACCACTATTATCAGTGCGCACCGCCTGTCGGCAGTAATGGAGGCGGATCAGATTCTGGTGATGGAAGACGGCAGAATTGTGGCGCGCGGCACGCACAATGAACTGATGGATCAAGGTGGCTGGTATCGGGTGCAGTATATGAAACAGCAGCTGGAACGAGGGAATGTCTGATGTCGAAGCGTCAGGATAAAAAAACACGTAAAGCGAAAGAACGGGCAAGTCTGAAAAGGATTCTGGCTCTGACTTCGCGCGTCAAAATGCCGCTCGCTATCGGTATCACTTTGTCATTGATCTCGGTGCTCTTTGATTTAGCCGGGCCCTATCTGGTGGGCCGGATTTTGGATAATGAAATCTCCGTTCATGGCCGTGTGGAACCGAAGACATTTTATCTGCTGCTCGCTTTATATGCTCTGGCGGTTTTAGCTTCGGCGCTGACGCGTTTTTTGGGACAGATCAGCAATCAGAAGGCTGCCAACACCGTGTCGAAGAGTGTGCAAAAGGATATCTTCCGCCACGTGCAGAAGCTGCCCATCTCCTATTTCGACTCTTTGCCGGCCGGCAAAGTAGTCTCGCGTGTCACCAACGATACGCAGGCGCTGCGCTCCTTCTTCCAGGTAGTGCTCTCGCAGATACTGACGGCGATGCTTTATTCGCTGGGTATTCTGCTGGCTCTGGCCAGCCTGGATCTGAGCCTTCTGGCTATTGCAGCCCTCTCCTTCCCGGCTCTCTTCCTGCTCTTCCGCGACTACAGGCGCAAGGCTTCCAGGCTGAATTATCAGTATCGGCGCGGTATCAGCGAATTGAATGCGAGTTTAAACGAAAACATTGAGGGCATGGAAGTAATTCAGGCTTTCGGCCAGGAACGCGCCATGTACGATGATTTCAACCGGGCCAACGAGTACGTCTACCACAAAGGGCTGGGGATGACTCATCTTTTCGCCTACAATACTCA
>JAQWBU010000014.1 GCA_028706195.1 Eubacteriales bacterium | reverse complement strand
TAACTATGACGTCAAACGAACTATCCGAGAGAAGAGTTGAGAATCTGATTTCTTATATTGCATGTCTCCTGCGCGGAGATGACATCAGAGAAGCTTATCAGCAGCACTGCGAGGAATTTGAAGGCCTGGAGAGTCCGGAAGTATTCCGCGCTTTTTGGCAGATTCTGGAGCAGGGCTATCAAGCCAGGGACGTGATTGAAGTGGTGCCGCGCGTAATACTAGCTACGCAGCGGGATGATGACTTTACTGAAGTCAGGCCTGATGATCCCTTTTTGCAGGACTTACGGGCGGAAAACCGGAGCATGATGGATCTTCTGGCGGAGCTTCGTCCTCTCTTTCGCCAGGAAAGATCTGACGAGCGCGACCGGGCGATTGTTGAGCTCATGCAAGGTCTGAGGGAGGTCAAAGCGCACTTTGTCAGACTGCAGAATATTTTCTTCCCCACTCTGGAACAAAAAGATGAGGCCTTATCAGCCCTGACGCTTTTGTGGGCCTGGCACGATGAGGCCGAGAAAATTCTGGAACAGACTCTGGCGGCCTTCAGCGACTCCGGCCAGAAGACGGAACAGCTGAACCGGATGTGCGGGAAACTCTTCGGCTTTTACGCCAGCATGCCCTTCAAGGAAGAGCGGCTGCTCTACATGGTGGCTGACGAAATGTTGGATGAATCGGACTGGGATGCCATGTACCGGCAGTCCCGCGCTTATCCGACCGCTTTCGATGTTCGTGAAGAAGTGGAGAAGGTTGATTTCGCCCGGCTGAAAGAAGATGCTGCTGAGGGGCAGTTCAGCAGCTTAACCGGCAGTATGAATTTTGAACAGCTGAATCTGGTTTTGAACAATCTGCCGGTAGACTTTACCGTCGTGGATGAAAACGACCGGGTTCTCTATTTTAATAATCCGCCGGATCGAATCTTCCCGCGCAGTCCGGCCATTGTCGGGCGGGAGGTTAAGAATTGTCACCCGCCCAATTCGCTGGATAAGGTGGAAGAAATCATCGATGCTTTCTGCGAAGGTCGCAAGAGTCACGCTCGTTTCTGGATTGAAGCCAAGGGCAGGAAACTCTTAATTGAGTATTTTGCCTTGCGCGATCCTGACGGGAAATACCGCGGGGTATTGGAAGTGAGCCAGGACATTACGGAATTGCAGTCTCTGGAAGGCAGTCGCCGTCTGGCGGAATGGAAGGATTAGCTATGCGCTTGTTTATTGCAGCGACCCTGGCTCCAAAACAGCTGCAGGAGCTGGAGCGGGCGCAGAATATTCTGCGCCGGGGCAGTGAAAAGATTTCCCTGACAAAGGCGGAGAATCTGCACCTGACGCTGCACTTTCTGGGGGAGACGGAAGCGGTGGACACTGAGCGGCTGCTCAGTGCTCTGCGGGAGTTTGAAGTTCCGCGGGCAGAGAGTCTGAACTCACGACTGGCGGCTTACGGCTATTTCGAGCGCAGAGACGGCTATCTGATTTACGCGGATTTGGCTGTGTCGCCGCAGATGATCGGGCTGCGCGAGAAGCTGGGCCTGCTCGTGCACGATCTTGGCTTTGAGCTTGATCGGCGTCGCTGGAAAGCACATGTAACCCTGGCGCGCCGCACGCGGCTTAATACTTCCTGGGAGGACTTGCAAAAGGAGCTGCCTTTGCAGGAGGAGCGCTACACCTTCTCCGGCATTGTCCTCTTCAAAAGTGAATTTACAGCCGCAGGCATGTTGTATACCCCGCTCTTCACTTTTTGAAAAGATCGCCCGGGAGTATCAGCTAGCGAAGTACTGATCGTTGCTCCGATCCTGCAAAAATCTCCGTTTGACCCCGGCTTTGGCTGCCTCTTCAAAGAGACGGTAGCCTTCTCTCTGACAGGAAGGACAGGCCTGGCGGGGGATCTGCACTCCGATCAGACTGGCGCCGCGGTCGTTTACGGAATGAATGACATTAACTCCGGGGCAGTCACCGCAGATTGTGAATTCCTGCCGCTGCGTTTCCATGATGCCGGCGGTATCGTAATAAACCTGGCGCGGCAGCGTGACCTTTCGCAGTCCCCTGAACTCCTCTTCCGCCAGCTTTTTTCTGTTTTCCCAATTTTTCAAAACCTGACGTGAGATCTCTTCCACCTGGCGTGTGACGCGTTGGCTCTGCCGCCATTTGGCTTCGTGATAGTCCGGCTCGCGTACAGCTGAATAGTCGAGACCCGCCATGGCGAGTACGATGCCGAGATTCACATAGGGCAGGGCGCCTTCAATCGAATAGCCGCCTTCCAGCACCGCGACATCCGGATTGAGTTTTTCGTTCAGGAGGGCGTAACCCTGCGCGGAAAAATTCATATTCGTCAGGGGGTCGGTGTAATGATTGTCCTGGCCGGCCGAGTTGATGATGAGATCAGGCTTGTAATCATCCAGCACCGGCAGCACCACATTGTCGAGCACGTGGAGGAAACCTTCGTCGCCGGTGTTGGGCGGCAAGGGGATGTTGAGGTTATAGCCGTAAGCGCCGGGACCGCCCAGCTCGCTCATGTCGCCTGTGCCGGGATAGAGCGTGCGGCCGTCCTGATGAAAGGAAATAAAGAGTGTGTCGGGATCGTTCCAGTAAATATCCTGTGTGCCGTCGCCATGGTGACAGTCGGTATCGATGATGGCCACGCGCAGGTCCGGATGCTTCTGCCTGATGTACTCCAGGCCGACCGCTTCAATATTTATGATGCAAAAACCCCGGTCTCCATACGTGACGCGCTGGGCATGGTGGCCCGGCGGACGCACCATGGCAAAGGCTTTGTCCGTCTCCTTTGACATGACAGCATCGAGAGCACGCATCACGCCTCCGGCGGCGATATAGTGTGATTCGCTTACTATGGAATCGACGTCAGGATAGGCGAAATGTACCCGCTGCACATCTGCCGGCCTGGCGACTGAAGGATTGAAGAAATTGATGCCTTCAATGTCCTCCACACCTTCTTCGAAGAGCTGATCCTGGGTATAGAGCAGTCTTTCTTCACGTTCCGGATGGGCGGGTGAAATCGCCCAGTCAAAAGCCGGAAAGAAAATCAGTCCGAGTGAATTATTCGCTTTCATCTTTGCCTCTCTCTCTTGTCGGCTGAAAATCGTAAAGTAAGCCGGGTCTGATCTGTGCGCGTACGCGGATATTGCGCTCACGTCCCATAAAGCCGCGCACCATATTAAAAGAGCTTGATTCCGTAATTTCGCTGTCCAGCTGATCTGCTGAAAGTCCCATGGCAGCGCCGGCTCTTTCTACCGCTCTGAGGGCGATATTCTCCGCTTCTGCCTGATTGAAAGATCTGTCGATGCTCTCGTAAATGTCAAGTTCAGGAATGGAGAGGATGCGTCGTTCCGTGTTGGCATAGAGTGAGATCTCGGTCGTTGGCTTGGCCAAAGCTGCGCCCACTGCGTTGGCGATTTCGTAGTTTTTGGGGAAAGTGACCTCAAGACCGCTGGCCTCATACAAAGCGCCTGCGAGAGCTTGGGCCGGGCCGCCGATGACTTTGATCGACCGGGGCGTGATCTGCTGCCCGTGCAGAAGTTCTTTGATTGTATAGACCGGGTTTTTGTTGACCCGTTCCAGGATATCGTCGATCTTTCGGAGGATGCTTTCACTGAACTGAGTGACGATTTGTGCGGCGCAAGCTTCAGTGTCCATGTTCAGCTCGCTAGCAAAGGAGGCAATTGCCATTTCAGCCTTTTGCGGGTATTTGCCAGACATCAGCCCGAGGTAGACCAGGGCGTCTGTAGGCGTCAGCACTTCACCGCCGTAGGCGACGGCGGGGCCCCGCCTTTCGGGACCGATCCTGATTTCTCCCTCATCGGCGCGAATATAGCTGTCGCCGCCCAGGCCGATCGAAACGCTGTAGACGGCCCGGACCAGAGTCTTGCGATGATCGATCTCTATGCCCACAGGTTCGAAGAGGGGAATGCCGTCAGCAAGAATGAAGATGTCAGTGGTAGTGCCGCCGATGTCGAGCAAAACTGCGTCCTCATTTTCCGCGGGGAAAAGAGCGCTGATACCTGTATAGCTGGCTGCGGGTCCGGAAAGTATGGTTTCCACAGGCCGTTTCAGGGCTGAGCCGAGATCGACTGTGCCGCCGTCAGCTTTCAGGATATAAATGGGAGCCGTAATGTTCTCCTGTTTCAGCGCTGTCAGCATGTTCCGGGCAAAAGTCCGGAAAGTATTTGCAACAGCAGCGTTGAGATAAGCGGTCTGCATCCGCCGCGGGTAATTGAGCTTGCCGGAAAGACTGTGGCCTAGGGTGATTTCACTGTAAGCGTCTGCAAAAAAGCTCATAATCTCTTTTTCTGTTTCCGGATTGCGGGGCGAGAATTTGCTGATGATAGCCAGACTCTCAACAGCGTTTTGCTGGAAGCTCTTTTTGATTGCTTCCAAATCGTCGGGGTCAAAATCTTCTGCCACGACTCCGCGATGATCGGTGCTTCCGCTGAGAAAATGCAGATTATCGCCCAGGTTCCCGAAATCCCAGTTTATGCCCGGGCCGCTTTGCAGGATGACTCCCACCTTCGAAACCTTGCCTTCGACGATAGCGTTGGTGCAGACGGTGGTACTGAGGTGGATGCGGGAGATTTCATTTTTATCCTGATCTTGCAGCAAGTCCTGCAGGCAGTGCCAGATGGAGCCGAAAAGATCGTTTCTTTGCACTTCGTGTTTGACAAATTTCACCAGCTCGCCCTGACGGACCAAGACGCTGTCAATATGTGTTCCGCCCATATCAATTGCAAGAATCATCAAAACCGCTCCTCTCGAATTTTAACTGCTTAGCTACAGTATATGGGAGAAGTTGCTGCAGGACCGAGCATAAGAGACGTTCATCCGAGCCGGGGCTTTAGTCAGTATTTATGCCCAAAATGCTTGATTAAACCAATGGTTGTGAGAAAATTAAACCAACAGTTTATTTATTTTTACAAAAACAACTTCCAGTCGCTTCATTAGTGGGAAGTTCTTGCCTAAGATTCAGATGTAAGCTTTCGCTCACATGGAAGTGGGCAGCAGCAGAGCAAGATCAGGAGGACCATATGGCGATAAGATTTGGCACATTAATTGGAGGAAAAAATAATATGGATAAAATGTCAATCGGGAAAAAAATTGCGGCTTTGCGTAAGGAGCAGGGTCTGACACAGGGCGAGCTGGCGGAAAGGCTGGGCGTATCTCCGCAGGCCGTATCCAAATGGGAGAACGATATTGCCTATCCGGACATAACTCTGCTCCCGGCTTTGGCGGCAGAGCTGGCGACAACGGTGGATCTCTTACTGAATGACGCAGTAGAGCCAGAAACGCGTTATGTTGAAGAGAAGGAACGCAAAAACTACGACGACATGATTTTGAAGATTCGCGTCAAAGATGGCGGCGACAAAGTAAAAGTTAATTTGCCTATGCCGATTTTTGATGCCCTGATGAAGATAGGTGTCGAGAATATTGAGATTGGCGGCAAAGGGGAAAATCTGAAAGATATTGACTTTGAAAAAATCAAACTTCTGATTGAGCAGGGAGCCATGGGCAAGCTGGTCGAAGTTGAATCTGAAGATGGAGCCACAGTCGAGATATTTGTTGAATAAGGAGCAGCTCATGCGCATTCAGGTAATATCTGAAGATGAAAAGAAGATTAATATCCGACTCCCTAATTCTATTTTGACCAGCAGAATAGCGTGGCGGTTTATCAGCGGGAAAATCGACAAAAACGGTGACACTGACGACTGCGAATTATCGGCTATGCTCCGAAAACTCAGACCGGAGTTGAAACGTAATCTAAAAAGAGTCAAGAAAAAGAATAGCAAGTTCACATTGGTCGAAGTAGAGAGTGAAGACGGCGATTACGTCAAGATTACGCTTTAAGAGCGACCGCTGCATAGGTCTGTGCCAGGCACAGACCTATGCAGCAACAGCGAACTATAGTGTCTCCATTTGCTATAATAATTAAAGTAAAGAAGGTGAGGTTCTTGCTGTGATTACTGTAGTTGGAAGCTTAAATATGGATTTGGTGGTGCAGACCGAGCAGATCCCACGCGTTGGCGAAACAGTGCTGGCCCGTGATTTGCGTTATGTAGAAGGCGGTAAAGGGGCCAACCAGGCTGTGGCTGCTGCCCGACTGGGAGGTAACGTCAGCATGATAGGGGCTGTCGGCAGCGATGACATGGGCGATCGTCTCCTCACTGTTTTAGAGCGGGACGGTGTCGATATATCGGGTATAAAACGCAGCACTGAACCTAATGGTATTGCTCTGATTATCGTAGACGCCAACGGCAATAATTCGATCACCGTAGTCTCCGGCGCCAATTTTGATCTGGATGCAGAATACATTCATCTGCACGAGGACAAAATTGCCGGGGCTTCGATAGTGTTGGCACAGCTTGAGTGTCCGCTGGAATTTGTCGCCGAAGCCATGCTTGTAGCGAAAAATCACGGCTGTACTACGGTTTTGAATCCGGCGCCGGCTCAGAAACTTTCTGCTGAGCTCCTGGCCAATGTCGATATTTTAACACCGAACGAGACAGAACTGGAGCTCTTAAGCGGTCACAGTACCGCTACTCCGGAGGAAATTGAAGCAGCCGGGCGAAAGTTAATGGAAAGCGGTATCAAATCGCTTATCGTCACCTTAGGTTCCAAAGGCTGCTTTTATATGGACGCTGATTCAGCGGAATATTATCCCAGTTATAAGGTGAAAATGACCGACTCCACAGCAGCCGGCGACTGCTTTAACGGAGCCCTGGTTACAGCCCTCGATCGTGGTGATTACATGCATGACGCTATCCACTATGCGATGAAAGCGGCAGCCATATCTGTAACCAGAGAAGGGGCTCAGCCGTCCTTGCCCACGGTGAAAGATATGGAAAACTTCGATGTCTGGTATCAGGAGCGTCAGGAAAAGTAATTCCACTTATTATGTCGTGGTAGAATTGAAGATACAGGCGGCCTCGTCGTGCGAGGTCAATATCTGCCGATTTAACTGAGGTGCATATGAAATTACATGATTATCCCAGACAGGAATTTGTACTGGGAGATTATTTAGATGATTTAAAATCTGAAAATATAGTATTCAAGACTGTAGGCTGGAGCGAATCATCTGCCGCGCTGCCGGTGACGCAAGTTTCTTATGATTCCCGTAAGCTGCAGGAAGACACATTTTTCCTTTGTAAGGGCAATAAGTTCAAACGTCAATATCTCCTGGACGCTATCGCCCAGGGAACGATCGCTTATCTGGCGGAGAGGGATCTTGAAGTTGATATCCCCGGCATTATCGTAAGCGACATGCGCCGGGCCCTGACACTTTGCGCACAGCGTTACTTTGAATGGCCGCAGCGCGAGCTTTCGATTATGGGTATCACCGGCACCAAAGGCAAATCCACCACAGTCACTTGCCTCAGGGCGATTTTTGACGAGTGGCTGCAGCGGACAGGCAAAGCGCCGGCAGGCTTCATCTCCTCAATTGAGGAATTTGATGGCTTCACCAGCGAAGAATCAGTGCTGACAACGCCCGAGCCGATTGAACTTTATACGATATTGCGAAACTGCGTCACAGCCGGAATTGAGCATGTCATTTTGGAGAGCTCGTCTCAGGGCTTTAAGTACGGGCGCCTGGATGACATTGAATTTTCTTTTGCTTCGATACTGAATATTGCTGAAGACCACATATCTGATATTGAACACAAAGATTTCGACGATTATAAGGCAGCCAAGCTGGCGCTGATCGACCACAGCGAAAAGCTCGTCGTGAACCTCGACGTTGACTTAAAGGATTTGATCCTGGAAAAAGCGACGAAGCAGCAGGTCGAAGTTATAACTCTAAGCATGAAAGAAGGCGTTGAGGCTGACTATCGCGCTGAGAATATCCGCAGCACAGCCGACGGCCTTCTATTTGATGTGAGATGTAAAGCGGTACCGGATCGGGACATCAAAGATTTATTTGTCAGCCTGCATGGTCATTTCAATACCGACAATGCCATGGTCGCTATCACTATCGCGCTCGAGTCGGGTGCTGATGAAGCTTCGATCCGTCAGGCCCTAAGTGAAGTCGCCGTATCGGGCCGCATGATGCTCTTTCCGACAGACGATGGGGCGCTGCTGGGATTGGTTGACTACGCGCATAACAAGCTGAGCTTCGAAGCCCTCTTCCAATGGCTGCATAAGGATTATCCGAATCACAAATATATAGCAATCTTCGGTTCAACCGGCGACAAAGCCGTAAACCGCCGTCGCGAACTGGGCATCGCAGCGGGAAAGTACGCTGATCTGGTTTATCTCACTTCGGATGACGTGGGTTATGAACCTTTTGATTCGATCAACGCTGATATCATCCCCCATCTGGACAGCTACGAAGTGCCCTGGACAGCTGACCCTGTGCGCGAAAACTGCCTGCGCGAAGCATTTGCCAAGGCTGTCGATCTTTATCGCGAGACCGGCCAGCAAAGTGTAGTTTTGGCTTTGGGCAAAGGAGATGAGAGCTCAGTTTATCGGGCAGGTGTCTACGAGCCGATCAACAGCGATCTCAAGGTGATGAAACAACTGGTCGGAGAATACAATGCCTCTTTGAAACAAGGCGAATAACTTAGCTTTGAAGCAAAACGATGAAAGGAACACAATGGAGAAAAAACTTGCTTTTGGTTTTATGAGACTTCCTGAAACCAAAGACGGAAAAATAGATTTCGAACAAACAAAGGCGATGGTGGATCGTTTCATCGGGGAAGGTTTCAGCTACTTTGACACCGCCTACGGATACCATGATCAGCAAAGTGAAATTGCGATCAGAGAGTGCCTGACAAAGCGCTACAAGCGTAATAAATTTCAACTGACAGATAAACTTAGCTCTTCCTATTTCGAAACCGAAGAAGATTTGCCCGGCTTTTTTGCGGAACAGCTGGAGAAAACCGGCGTAGACTATTTCGACAGCTATCTGATTCACGCCTTAAACCGCAAGAATTACGATAAATTCCTCAAAGCTAATGCCTTTGAATTTTTGAAAAAACTGAAAAGCGAGGGTAAGGTCAAACGCATCGGATTCAGCTTCCATGACACGGCGGAATTTCTGGATCAGCTGCTGACTGATCATCCTGAGATTGAAGTAGTGCAGCTGCAATTCAATTATCTCGATTTTCATGACCCTGAGGTGCAATCGTATGACTGCTATCAAGTCTGCGAGAAACACAAGAAAACCGTTCTGGTGATGGAACCGGTTCAAGGCGGAAACTTAGCCAGTCTGCCGCCACAGGCCAGAGAGGTTTTTGATAAATTCGGCACAGGGGCTTCTTACGCCAGTTACGCTGTTCGTTTTGCAGCTTCCTTTCCTCTGGTCGAACATGTCCTCAGCGGCATGAGTAACATGGATCAGTTGGTTGACAATGTCAGCTACATGAAGGATTTCAGACCTCTGACCGGCAATGAATATGTGGCAGTTGATGAGGTACGGGAGATCCTCATGCAAGTTGAGCGGATTCCGTGTACGTCCTGCGAATATTGCCTGGAAGGCTGTCCCACTGAAATACCGATTCCTGATGTGATTGCTCTATTGAACGAGTACAACAAAACTGAAGACAAATCGGTGGCGAAACAGTATGAGGAGCTGGTAAGAGCCCGCGGCAGGGCTTCTGAATGTATCAGCTGCGCTGCCTGCGAAGAGATCTGCCCGCAGCATCTGGAAATTATGCGCCACATGGAAGAGGCCACAGCTGCTTTCGAATAAAAGAGATTTGCGCATGATAAGTCCTGACTTTTTTAAAAAGCTGGAGTCTGAGATCCTGCGACTGAAACAGTCCGCCAAGGATTTGATAATTATTGCCATCGATGGCAGTTCAGCTGCCGGCAAATCGACTTTGGCCGCGGATCTCTCAGCTAGATTCAACGCGCAGCTTTTTCACATTGATGATTATTTCCTTACAACTGAGCAGCGCACTGAGGAGAGACTTGCGCTGGTGGGCGAATTCTTTGACAAAGAAAGGCTTTTGACAGAGGTGCTGGAACCTCTGAGGGTCGGAGAAGAAGCTGTCAGCAGACGCTTTGACTGCTCCAGTCAAAGCTTTTCGGAACCGCAGCTGATTCCGGGAAAACGGATTGTCATTGTCGAGGGTGTTTACAGTCTCCATCCCGACCTGCAAAAATACTACGATCTGAAGATTTTCCTATACGTTGAGCGTCAAGAGCAGCTCAGGCGTCTCAGGCAAAGAAACCCGGAAAAACTCGACCTTTATCTCTACGAGTGGCTGCCACGCGAGGAAGCCTATTTCAAAAAATACAACTTTCCTGAAGCAAATCGAGTTTTGTAACGGTGCTCTTTTTCATCTTGACTATAATAATAATCAACCATACATCCGATCAAAATTAACTCGTACAGAAGTACATCTGAAAGGAGCCCACTAATGTCACAAGAAGTTCGCATTATTTGGTACGGTCATTCATGTTTTGAGATAAATTCCGGGGAAGCGGTGATTATTATCGACCCTTATCAGGAGGTTCCCGGCTATGAACTCCTGGAATTGGAAGCGGACCTCGTTCTGGCTTCGCATGAACACAACGACCACAACGCCCGTTCGCGTGTCAAACTCTCGTCCCGCCAGGCGAATGCCGAGGTGGAGGTCATCGATACCTTTCACGATCCCGAGCAGGGAAATCTGCGCGGTACCAACAAGATCCATCTTGTGACGCTGGCCGGCAAGCGAATCGCTCACTGCGGTGACCTGGGACATGCTTTAGCAAAGGATCAGCTGGCCCGACTGCAGGATCTCGACTTGCTCCTGATTCCGGTTGGCGGTCATTACACAATCGATGCCGCCACAGCTGCAGAAATCGTTTGTCAGACTAATCCCGATGTCGTGGTGCCGATGCACTATCGCGACGGCAAGGCAGGCTTTAAAGTGATTTCAACTGTCGAACCGTTCCTCGGACATTTCGACTCCGTAGTTCATCATGACAAATCGTCATTCACACTCGGCGAATTCCATGACAGCGTTGTAGTTTTGAAAAACCCGAAAGTTTAGTCTTCGCGCAGGGGATGTCGCGCGTAATAATGTAGAAGAGAGCGCTCATCTTCCACTTCGAGATCGTGCTCTTTGGCCCGGTTCTCCAGGTGATGTGTAAGTTCGTGCTTGACGACCCGTTCAAGCTCTTCTTCAAAGCGCTCGTCATCAAGATGCCGGTACACACGCTTCAGCGAGCCGTAGTAGATAATGATGTAGCGGCCATAAATCTGTTTATGGTGATACTCACCCAGAACATATAAGTCATCAGCCAGCCTGTTTTCAGACAGCTTCACTTCTTCACGCAAAAGCACACCACCGTTAAGATCAACAAATACTTCCGGAGGCAGGCCATCGACAATGCGATGCAGCGCTTCTTCTGTCTGTTCTAAAGTCATCATGCGAAAAGTATACACAGTATGAAACGGGATTTGCGTTATAAATGTGTTATTCTCACTTTATCGAAGGCTGATTGCCGGGAAAATCAGTCGCACAGAAGGTTCAAGGAGTAAATATGGAAGTAAAACACGAAGCAGGTATTTTTTACATAGGAAGTGACAAGGACAGTTACCAGGCGAAGGTGACTTATCACTTTTTTCGCGACGATGTAATTATCGTTGATGAAACAAAAACTAAAGAGGAGTTTCGTGGTCAGGGTCTGGCCCGTAAGGTCGTAATTTCCCTGATTGACTGGGCCCGCAAGGAAGGCATGAAAATTCTGCCCGAATGCCCCTATGCCTCAAAAGTCATGCGTGAGAACGATGACTACCGCGACATGATTTACAGCTACGGCCAGGACAAAGCGGACACAGCGGAGCAATAAAACGGCCGTTTTATTGCTCTCTTCTCAAACTAGATTTCAGTGGAAATTTCGCTCTTTGTTTTTCTTCCGACTGTATTAAGAATAATTATGCCCAGGACGACCAAAACTAAACCGAAGATGATATAGATAGTGAAGCTTTCTCCGGGGATGAGAAGTGCTGACAAGATGGAACCGAAGATGGGGATGAAGAGGCGGTAAATGGCCAATTCACCGGCATCATTGACCTTAAGCAGCTCGTACCAGAGGATAAAGGCGACGGCGGAGATCATGGCTGAGTAAATGAGCAGCGCGATGGCCGTGGCGTTCCATACCAGTTGGCGCTCCAGACCAATAAGTCCAATTGCCAGCAGCGGAATGGAGCCGAAGAGCAGCTGCCCCCAGCTGATGATCGGCGCAGCGATGCCTTTGCCCTTGGGCTTGATCAGAGTTTCCACCAGAGCGGTGAAAATTCCGGAAATCAGCATGAAGCCTTCGCCCAGCCAGGTGAAATTGAGGTCGAAGCCCTTGTCGATATTGGCCACAACAATTCCCGCAAAGCCCAAAATCAGTGCAAAGAGTTTGCCGCGGTTGAATTTATCTTCTTTCACCACGAAAGGCGTAATTAGAACCGTGACGAAGGTGGAAGAGGAGACCAGCACCGCTCCTTTGACACCGCTGATGTTTGCCAGCGCAATGTAATAAAAGAAATAACAGAGCGTGATGCGCAGGATACCGATGATTAATAGAAAACGCCAGTCTTTCCGCTTCAAACTGCTTAAACGCAGTTCCGGAGTGCTTCGTCCTTTAATTCGCAAATAGACAAAGACCATAAAAGAAGCTATGAAAAAGCGAATACCTGCAAAATAGATGCGGCTAAAGATTTCGTCCGGCGCCATCTGCAGTGCCGCAAAGGACAGCTTGGTCACCGGTACGGCGCTGCCCCAGAGGAACATGGTGATCAGCGCTGAGATGAAAACAATTCTTTTATCCTGAAACTTAGATTTTTCTTCCATATAGTAGATAGTCTAGCTTAAAGTCATCCTGCGGACAGCATTTTTTAAAGCTGATTTTTTTATCCGTCACATTCTGCCCTCAAACGATTATTTCTGCATGTTAGCATTAAAAGCAAATGTTCTAAAAACGAATATCCGCAAAGAAGGAGGCAAATATGTATAACATTCTCTTAGGCGGCGCTGCGGGGCAAGGAATAGAAACCACCGGCGCAGTAATTGAAATGATGTTGAAAGCCAATGGCTACAACGTCTTTGTCACCCGCGACCTGATGTCCCGAGTTCGCGGCGGCCACAACTTCACTACACTGCGTTTCGGGCGTGAACCTGTCGTTGCCCACGACCATAAAGTAGACCTCATCATGGCCATGAACCAGGACACTATCGACTTTCATCAGGATGAGCTGAACGAAGAGGGCTTTATTATCGCTGATAATAAATTTAAATCAGATGATGAACGCGCCATTATGCTGCCCATGACTGATACGGCCAAAGATTTAGGAAATCCGAGGGTCGCTTCATCAGTAGCTGTCGGCGCCCTGATCCGTCTCTTCGATCTGCCCGAGGAAGCCCTGCGTGAGGTTTTTGAGAAAACTTTACGAGCTGAATTCATTGATATCAATATGGCTGCGGCTAAAGCCGGCTTCAACGCTGTCACGGTGGAGCAGGGGGAGGCAGCGCGGAGAAAGGCGAATTCGTGCTCCAATGGCAAAGGCGAATTGATTCCGGAAGCAGAGCGCGTAGATTATTCCGACTGGATCATTATTAACGCCAACAGAGCCATCGCTCTCGGAGCCCTGTCAGCGGGCTTGCAGTTTTATACCGCTTATCCGATGTCGCCTTCAACCGGCATCATGGAATATCTGGCCAGCATGCAAAATGATGCGAACATTGTGGTTGAGCAGGCTGAAGACGAGCTCGCCGCCATGAACGCTGTTGTTGGCGCCTCCTATGCCGGTGCGGTTTCCATGGTCGGAACTTCCGGCGGCGGTTATCAGCTGATGGTGGAAGCCATGGCTAGTGCCGGTATGATGGAAATTCCCACGGTTACTGTTATCGCCATGCGTCCCGGACCTGTCACCGGCCTGCCTACCCGTACCGAGCAGGGCGACCTCGATCTGGCTATTTTTGCCGGCAATGGCGAATATCCCAAGATGGTCATGGCCGTCAAAAACCAAAGCGACGCTTTTTACCAGGCTAACCGGGCGCACCACATAGCGCAGAAATACCAGACTCCGGTTGTGCTTTTGACTGACCAGTACCTCTCTGACGGTGCAGCAACCATCAAGCCCTTCGATCTGTCTAAAGTCAGTAAGGTGACTGTGGCTGCGACAGATGAGGAAGCGCTGGCCTATCGCGAAGATGAAGTGCGCGCTGATGATATTTACGGCGAAATTAAAGAATCCGAACTGGTAGCAGACGAGTACAAACGCTATCGCATAACTGAGAGCGGCATCAGCCCAAGGCTCTTGCCGGGCAATCCGAAGGCCTTTGTTTCCGCCGATACAGACTCACATGACGAATACGGATTTATCAATGAGGCGGCAGATGTTCGTACAGCTCAGATGGATAAACGCATGCGCAAGCATTATAAGATGCTCGCCGAAGACGTTATGGACGCCGAGCAGATTGGCACAGCCGGCAGTGACATTGTTTTGGTAGCGTGGGGCTCTCTTTATGGCCCGCTGACCGAAGCCGTGCGAGACCTTAAAGCAGAAGGTATTGAAGTTTCCGCTCTGGTCTACGGTGATTTGTGGCCTTTCCCTACAAAGGCAATTACAACAGAAGCGAAAAATGCCGCACACATCATCAATGTGGAACAGAATTACAGCGGTCAGCTGGGTAATTTGATTCGTCGCCAGACCGGAATTGCCATGACCGATTCCATACTGAAATACGATGGCCGGGCGCTCTCACCTGATGAGATTAAAAGCCAGGTCCGGAAAATCGTGAAAGGATAGGGAGTAATTTATGTCACAGGAAAAAAACACAGAAAGATACACATTTGAAACTTATAAAACTGCCTGGTGTCCGGGCTGCGGCGATTTCGCAATCCTGAGCAGTCTTAAAGGCGCTGTGGAAGAGCTGGAGCTGGATCCGCACAAGGTGGTCTTCGCCGGCGGTATCGGTCAGGCAGCCAAAACACCGCAATACATCAGCGGCAACCGCTTCTGCGGTTTGCACGGAAGAGCCCTGCCGGCGGCAGCCGCGATCAAACTGGCCAATGACGATCTGACAGTTATTATTAATACCGGTGACGGTGACGGCTATGGCGAAGGCGGCAACCATTTCATAGCGGCCATCCGGCGCAACGTGAATATCACGCACTTCGCTCACGATAATCAGGTCTACGGTCTCACATTGGGACAGTCCTCTCCCACATCCTTGCGCGGCTATGTGACCGGTTCTCAGCCCTATGGCTCCTACAACGAACCTCTGAACCCGGTCGCTACGGCCCTGGTTATGGGCGCAGGCTTTGTCGCCCGTGGCTTTGCCGGTGATCTGGATCAATTGAAAGAACTGATGAAGGCTGCAATTGCCTACGAAGGCTATGCGCTGGTCGACATTTTCCAGCCCTGCGTCAGCTTCAACAAAGTCAACACTTTCGCCTGGTATAAAGAACATGTGCGTCCGCTGGGAGAAGAGCACGACCCGACTGACTTTGAGCAGGCGCTGAAAGCTGCTCTGACCTTTGAAGGCGCAGACGGAGCCGGTATCCCTACCGGTATCCTCTATAACGTCGAGCGAGGGGATTACAAGTCACAAAGCGAAGTCCTGCAACGCGGACCTCTTCTGAAGCAAGGCGCAGATTACGATTTCATCGAAAAAGAGATCCAAAAGCTGGCCTAAGTGCAGGATTTATTTTACTAAGTTCATGCTTCTATGATTCAAGATTTTAAAAGCCTCTCATGCCACTGGTGTCAGAGGCTTTTTTATGAAATATGTGACAGTTAGGGAAGTTTGATGACAGACGGAGTCTGGCATGGGTATACTGTAAAAAATACTGGCAGGTGCTTATGAAATATTTGACTAAAGAATGGTACAGGAAATCTGAATTGACGGATCTTCACTATGATTTGGAGATTATTGAGGAGGCTGCCCACAAGGACGAGGACTTATTCGAATCTCTCTATCAGGACGAGGAACAGCGCTTCATCGAGGAGGAGAGAGACGAATACGACTACGATCCGCGTGAGCTTTTTGCTGAAGATAATTTTGAAAGAAAATCTGACTTAGTGGATTTTCTTGAAGAAGAAGATTTTATCGCGCAGTTGATCGAAGCCTTCGACAAGCGCGAGCCATTTTCGGAAGCAAGGACAAAAGAACTTTTCGCTCAAATATATCAGGAAAATCTCTCAGCTATAAAAGAAAATATTCCGGCTGAGATTTATGATCAGATTGCAGATCCGCGGGTTTTCGCTTTGGGATTTTGTACCGGCGATGTTTACGACCAGGTCAGAGAGTTTTCCGTGCAAAACAACAGAGAAGTAATGCAGGTTCTGGATGCGTATGAAGAAATGATGCGTGCTCAGGATATTCCCAGACAGCTGAAACAAAACTTTGGCTTTCATGACTGCCAGATAATTGGCTGGCTTTCGCAGGGCAAAGACCTCGTGCTGACTTTGGACAATGAAAGAGGATTCACTTCAGACAACAGAGTCACATTTATGGATGTGAAAGTAATTCTGGATGAGAATATCCTGAGACTCTTCTGGATTTACGATGAGCTTTATAAAACTGACGACGGCTACGAAGCTCACATTTTGTGTGACGGGGACAGAACTGCCGAGTTGATTTTGCGATGTTCGGACATCCGTATCGAAGAGATCTAAAAGTTGCTTTGCAGTCCAAATTAGGGCTGCAAAAGGGCGAAAGTATAACCTTCTGCTCTGATTGCGTCGATCAGCTTCGGCAAAATCTCCACGTTTGTATCCGACACTGCATGCAGCAGCAGGATCGAACCATCGTGTAACTCATTCATGATCAGTTCAAAGGCAACAGCCGGATCCGGCTGATCATCTGTCAGCCAATCCCGATAGGCAAAACTCCAAAAAACCGTGGTATATCCGAGATCTTTAGCGACCTTGAGGCTTCTCTCGCTGTAACCTCCTTCCGGCGGCCGGTAGAGTTTCGGTATGGGTCGCCCGACCATGGACAGATAATTCTGTTCCAATTCAACAATGTCATTGATAAATGTTTGCGTCGAAATAGCCAGCGCTTCGCTCGCTCTCAGATGTCTTTGTGTATGATTGCCGACTTGATGACCCTCTCTGATCATGCGCTGTACCAGCCCCAGGTTGTTCTGCAAATAACCGCCGGTGATAAAGAAGGTGATCGGAACGTTTTTCTCGGCGGCAATGTTAAGGATCTCACTTGTATTAGCCTCAAACTCATAGCCTTCATCCATCGTCAGATACACTACTTTCGGACCGGGAGCCAGCTGCCAGATGGCGCCGTATTTGTTGATTAGGGTCTGGACACCACTGTCGATAGTGGCTCGCTTTCCGGGCGCAGGCCGCACATACCACCAGCTCAGATCATTGTTCGGGTAGGCGGCGTAAGGATCAGACTGACTGGCTGTTGTAGTTGTAGTTGCGATCGTTGTTTTTTTGCTGGTAGTGCTCGTGCTTGTGCTGCTGGTCGGGCTGCTGCTGGTTTTTGTAGTGGTCGCAGTTGTGCTGCTGCTCGTTCTTGTCACAGTAGTACTTGTCGAGCTTTCGGTAGTTTCTATACTGGTCGAACTTGCTTCGCTGCTCGTGCTGCTTGAGACGCTGCCTGAACTGGCCGGGATAGTCTCAGAGCTTGTGGATACTGAAGGCTCAGTTAAGGGATCCGTCGGAGCTGGCGGAGCAATAGAGCAGGCTGTAATCGCCAAGAATAGCAAAAGCGCAATAAGCGTCGATGCAAGTCTCATAGGACCATCCCCCTTTTTGGAGCTTTTCCACATTTTCATTATAGAGACTTGCTATTACCGGTAAAGCAGGATCGTTACAGCTGGAAGAACTTTTCAACAAAATAAACAGGAGGATCACTTCCATTCTTCTTCCGTCACCTGTGTCCCTATACCAGCCTGGTCCGCAAGGTAGCATGGATATATCGGAGGTGCTTCTATGTTCAGGAAAAAACAATATTCATTATTTGCAGTGCTTATTGCTTTAATACTTTTCATCTCAGCCTGCTCAGTGAACGAAAACGGTTCCGACAGCAGCGTTACCTCAGCTGCGAGTAAGACTACCGGCACAAGGTCTGACGTCACAAGTACAAGTCAAAGCAAGGAGAACGGAGAAACGGATCAGAGCAGCGAAGTAACTGCTGATCCTACTACTTCCGGGACTCTGCCCGAAACTGACCTGCCACCTGTTGAGGATCTACCGCCTGAAGCGGACTTCGAACCGGCCTTTGCGGGCCAGACGCGGGCCAATGGCATGGCCACAAGCACTGATCTTGATATCGAGATTATCTCTGATGCGCTTTCCAGCCCCTGGGCTGTAAAAGAATTGCCGGACGGCCGTCTGGCAATAACTGAGAAGCGGGGAACTTTGCGTTTGGCCACTGCGGATGGTGAGCTCAGCGATCCGATCACCGGCTTTCCCCCAGTGAATGATAAGGGTCAGGGCGGCCTCCTGGATGTCGAGCCCGCTCCAGATTTCGAGAGCAGCCGCATGCTGTACTTCAGCCTGGCGGAAGTCTATTTCAGTAATTCTGTTACGGCTGTCGGTCGCGGACGCCTGGCTGACGACGAAAGTGAAATCGAAAATTTTGAGATAATTTACCGTGCTGAGCCCTGGCTGGACAACAACCTGCATTATGGCAGCAGAGTGATCTTTGATGAAAAGGGCAATCTTTTTATCTCCACCGGAGAGCGTTCTGACAGTAAGGTCAGGCATTTTGCTCAGGATCTTTCCAGCGGCTATGGCAAGATCATTCATATCACTCCCGATGGCGATCCTGTCCCCGGATCGCCATTTGTCGAGGGCGCACACTGGCCCGAGGTTTATTCCTATGGTCACCGCAATGTTCAAGGTATGGATATTCACCCTGTGACGGGCGACCTCTGGATCAGCGAGATGGGACCGCGCGGCGGTGACGAATTGAACCTTATCCTGCCCGGAAGAAACTACGGCTGGCCGCTGGTGAGCTATGGCATCGAGTACAGCGGAGCTGCTGTCGGCAGCGGTGAGGCTCACATGGAAGGGATGGAGGAGCCGGTCTACTATTGGGATCCCGTGATCGCCCCTTCCGGCATGACTTTTTATGATTCGGATGTGATTCCTGAATGGCAGAACAATCTTTTCATCGGTGCTTTGCGGGGACAGCATATCGCCCGTCTACTGATAGTGGATCAGCGAGTTGTCGGTGAAGAACGTCTCTTAGCTGACGAAGGCCAGCGCTTCCGCGATGTGGAGGAAATGGACGGAGCCCTCTATGCCGTAACAGATTCCGGTTGGCTCTATCGCATCAGAAAAGCCTGATCTTTGTGTGACCTGAGCAGTACTTACATTTGCAATCAGTTAGCGCTGTCAAGCCGGATTAATTATTTGACTTTGATCACTCACTTTGTCATAATATCTGAGCCGGCTCAAGCGGTATATTTATTTGCGGCCGTGGCGGAATTGGCAGACGTGCACGCTTGAGGGGCGTGTGATTAACATCGTACGAGTTCGACTCTCGTCGGCCGCACCAAAACAAACGGTTCCTGAAGCTAATAGCGGGAACCGTTTTTTTATGTTTTTTTATAAAATTTTAAACCAAAAAAAAGTAATAGCCGAAGGTGGCCAGCCTTTTATCCAGCCAGATTTCCTTTTGAAAAAATCTGCTGTCGCCTTCAAAAGTGTAATGATTATTGCAGTCGCGCCTGTACCAGCCTGAATGCACCAATAGCTCCGCTTTGCCGCAGCTTTCCCGATAACCGTAAACGAGCATGGTGTGCCAGCTGAACTCTTTTGCCAGGCTGGTGGTGATCAGGACGGGGATGTTCGCATCGATATTTCGCTTGATCGTAGCCATGCGCGGCGCAAGCGTCCACCTGAGTTTGATTTGGAAGTTTGGCAGCAGCATCTTGCGGGAATATTTATTTAGAGCCCGCGTTATCATGAAAGCGAAGCTGGCTCCGCGCATACCGCACTTTTCAATCAGATATTCGCTGAGTTTTCCGGCTTGCGGGTATTTCCTGTCAAAAGACTCTGCGCTTCCCGGCAGACCGGCATCGAGCAGCTCCGCCTGCCAGCTTCCCGTGACGTAAGGCTTTCCGCTTTGCAAAGCTAGATAGTTTAGAGCCAAAGCAACCGACACCGCCGAACAGGTGTTCTTGCGGTTGTAGCCAAACGCGCGACGCCTGACATGAGTGAAGGCGTTTTCCAGCCTGCTCTCCAGATAGACACTGTCTGTGCTTTCTGCTTGTCCGACTTCCATCTTCTTCAGCAATCTATGTCCTTATCCTTAATCTCTGATTTTGAATATAGCATAAATTTCCGGCAACGGCCTGCAATGACCTGTATACTATTAGAGTCAGATTGAGCTGTATTGCTCTCTGCTTAAAATTATTATCATCATAAGGAAAGAAATGAATCATTACGACTTATTCTCACAATTTGGCATCTCCCGGCCTGTTTATGATCTGGCGCTCTCCGCCTCGGAAGAATTAGAGCAATACCGAAAATCAATTGACCTTATCGCCGAAAAACGTCAGCTGGGCGTTCTCAAGGCTTTTCATCAGGCCCACATCTCGGAAAGCAGTTTTAATTTCAAAAGCGGATATGGCTACGACGATTTGGGACGAGATCAGATCGAAGAGGTTTTCGCCGCAGCTATGCAGGCTGACAAAGCCCTGGTACGTATACAGTTTTCATCCGGCACCCATGTGCTGGCGACTTGTCTGCGCGGCTTATTGCACGGAGGCGACGATGTCCTGATCGCAACAGGTCTTCCTTACGACACTATACTGCCCACCTTCGGTGAAATTGATCTCCTGTCTGAAACTGATGAAGAGGTAGAAAACTTCAAATATTCAAGTTCCAGACAAACATTGGCCGCCAGAGGGGTTACCGTGCGCGCCATTAAGCTTACCGCCGAGGGCAAGCTGAATCTTGCAGGTATTGAAGCGGCTATTTTACCCGAAACCCGCATGCTCTATGTGCAAAAATCCCGCGGTTATTCCAGCCGCCGCGCTCTCTTGTCCGAGGAGATCGCTGAGCTGAAAGCTTTAGTCAGTCGCGTCAATCCTGACTGTATCATCATGGTCGATAATTGCTACGGCGAGTTCGTTGAACAAATGGAGCCGACCGCGTACGGCGCCGATCTGATCGCCGGTTCTCTGATCAAGAACCCAGGCGCAGGTATTGCGTCTTCCGGAGGCTATGTCTGCGGCAGGGACGACTTGATCACGGAGGTAGCTGAAGCCATGACGGCGGTTGGTGTGGGGGCGGAAATCGGGCCTTCACTCGGCTTTAACAGAGAAATCCTCGAAGGAATCTATTTTGCTCCGCAGGTAGTCGCAGCCTCCTTAGCCGGATCCTGCTTTGCAGCTTTGCTGTTTCAAAAGGCGGGATTTTCTGTCGCTCCTTTGCCGGAAGATCTGCGTGGCGATCTGGTGCAAACCATCGAAATGAAAGAGGCAGAACAGCTGAAAGCTTTCTGCGAAGGTGTGCAGGCGGCCGCTCCGGTGGATGCTCATTTCACTCCGATTCCATCAGCAATGCCGGGCTATGACTGTGACATTATCATGGCCTCCGGTTCTTTTATTCAAGGCTCATCGATTGAACTGTCGGCAGACGGACCCTTGCGTCCACCCTATACCGCTTTCCTGCAAGGAGGCTTGAACTTTTGGAACGCCAGACTGGGCTCCATGCTGGCGCTGGAACGCGTACTAAGTTTATAATTTAGAAAATTGATTTTGAGGAATCGCAGTGGCCGGGAAGAAGGATAAAGTTAATATAAGAGGAAGTATCAGCCGCTTTGTCATAGTGGCGCTGGCGCTTGTCTTTATTTTGGCGCTGGCCATCTGGGCGATAATCTCTTTATTCACAGATCGTGAGGAAAAAACACGTTACGCCTTTCTCAATACAGGGAGCATTAATGAGACTCTGACGGCCGATTTTCTGCTGCTTCATGATGAAGACGTGATCAGATCTGAGCATGACGGCATGTTTCTTCCTTTGAAATATGAGGGCGAAAAGCTAAGTAAAGGCGAGGTTTTCGCTCTGATTCTGCCGGAATCGGCAGCTGATCTTGTGGACTCATACCAGAATACGAGACTTCAGATTTTGGAGCTAAGCCTCTCATTAAGCCGTGACAAAATTTTGCCGAACAGCCGTTTCTCCCGAAGTCAGAGCAGGATAGAGGAAGCGGTGTCCGGCCTGCGAAACTCTGTCTTAAACCGTGACATCAAAGCGCTGTCTCTGGTACGTAAAGAATTTGCAGCTGTACTGCAGGAGCGTTCCTTGCTTCTCAAACCGGAAACATTAAATGACCCTGAATTGAATAATCTCCTCAGGCAGGAAGCGTCGCTTCTGAACCAATTGTTCGGGGAAGCGCCGGCAGAAGGTATTCTCCGCACAGCTTATCCCGGCTGGATCAGCTACGCTACTTTCTCCAGGACAGCGGACCTGAGCGAGGAAGCCTTAGCGGATTTTTCCCTGTCTCAGGCGCGCGCTCTCTTTGAAAATTTTGATTCTTATGAAGAGAAAAATGAAACGGCTTCTCGTGTGAGTAATGGCGAGCCTGTTGCCCGCTTGATTAAAAGCATGGAATACAAGTTATTCGCTCTTCTGCCTGAATCTGTAGAGCTGCCGGAAAGTGACGACTTCGCTATTGATTTGAACGGACAGCATCTGCCTATGGATGAGGTCGAAATAATACAGACGGGCGCCGACACCGCTTCTGTTCTGATACTGGAGAGCCAATCAGCTTTCGGAGATTTGCTGGACGAGCAAATCATCCGACAAGCGGATTTTATCGTGAAGAGGCATACCGGGATGATAGTACCGCGGCAAAGCCTCTATGATTATTCGGAAACGGATAAAATTGCCCGACTGCTTAAGATAAGAGACGGCGTCGCTGAAGAGGTTATTGTCTTCGTTCGGGCTCAGGACAGCACTCATGCTATCATTGAAGGCCGGACGGGCGACAGCCGGGCCCCGGTGGAAAACGACCTTTATGTTCTAAACCCATGGACCAGCG
>JAQWBU010000095.1 GCA_028706195.1 Eubacteriales bacterium | reverse complement strand
TGTGTTTGGCAGAATAGAAAGCAGCCAGCGCGGAAGCTAAAAAACCAGCCAGTTGGAAATTAAAAACTCCACTGAAACTACCCGCTCAGGTATCCTTTTAGTATCGAAGCTGAAAGGAAGAACGGAGATGTTAACAGTGGAGCAAATTTATGATATCAGAGAAATGTATTTCAAAGAAGGTAAGAGCATGCGAGAAATCTCTCGCCTTAGCGGGCGTGATCGAGAAACTGTAAAGCGTTATGTAGAACAGGAGGACTTTAGCATTGAAGTCCCTATCCGTCAGCGGCGCAGCAGTAAAACGGATGCATATCGTGAACAAGTCAGACAGTGGTTGCTCGATGATGAAACTGCGCCTCCAAAGCAGCGTCATACAGCGAAAAAGGTCTATGACCGTCTTAAAAAGAAACAAGCAAAGAAAGGCTTAATTCTGGATGTCTCAGATCGAAGTATCCGTAGTTTAGTAGCTGAGCTGAGGCGAGAATTAATTCAGCAGGAACTAGTATCACTGCCTCTATTGCATCCTGCCGGAGAAGCACAAGGTGATTTTGGCAAAACCGTCTTTTATGAACGTGGTATCAAGTATGAAGGCTATCACTTTTGCATGACCCTACCTCACTCAGACGCCAAATGGACTCAGTTATTCAAAGGTCAGGACTTTGAGTGTCTTGCCCGGGGCATGATCGATATATTTGAGCACATAGGTGGAGTCCCCACCGTCATTCGTTTCGACAACATGTCGACAGCTGTTAAAGAGATTAAAGCACACGGGGGACGCGAGCTGACAGAAAGCTTTCGCAGACTCCAGTGTCATTTTGGTTTTGAGAGCAATTTCTGCAACCCTGCAGCAGGTCACGAGAAAGGATCCGTAGAAAACTTTGTGGGCTGCAGTCGTCGCAATTTCTTTGTTCCTGTACCGGAAATGCTTGATCTTAAAATCTACAATCAAGAACTTCTCCTGCGTTGTGATACCCGTCTCGAAGAGGAGCATTACAAACTTCAGAGGCTGGTTAAAGATCTGTTTGCCGAAGATAAAGCCAAGCTACTGCCACTTGCAGCTTATCCCTTCGACGCCTGCCGTTATGTTCCGTCCCGAACTGATAACTATGGCATGGCCAGATACCAGACTAACCGCTACTCTACTGCCGGTCACATGAGGCGCACTGACGTTACCTTGAAAGTGGATACCTACACGGTGACGGTGCTGGATGAACAGATGCAAGTTCTTGTTCGTCATCCGCGCCTGTATGGTCAGAAGAAAGAATCCATGATCTGGTCACCCTACCTGGAAGTTTTATCCAAACGACCTATGGCAATGAAGTACAGTGGCTTCTATGAGGGTTTACCCAAAGAGCTGAAGCTTTTTCTTGATGCCTGTGATTTAAGTGGCAGACAGAAAGTTCTCAAGCTTTTATCCAAAGAGAGCCAAAGTGGCGACATCGATACCCCTATCTCTCTGCTCACAAAGGCTGTAGCGCTGAAACCTACAGATGCTGACTCCCTGATCTCAGCATATGCCTTTGTCGCCAACAAACCTCTACAGATGCCTAAGAACCCTGTTTCAGAGCTACTGCCTGACACTCCTGAGTACAGCCTTGATCTGTCGGTCTACGGACAACTTCTGGGAGGTGCAGCATGTCTAAAGCGCTAATTTCAGAACTTTGCCGGCAGCTGCGTCTGGGAACTTACATTGCTGACAGCTATACAGAGGTTGAGGCTGATAGCCACGAAGAGTTTTTGATTAAGCTTTTGACAGAGGCTGTCGCTAAGCGCAGTACTGAGCGACGCAAGCGTTATATCCAGCAGGCAGGTTTCGACCTGATGAAGGGCTATGATGATTTTGATTTCTCGGATCTTGTTTTACCTGCCGGACTTACACCGGAGAGTTTGCGTACTTGTGATTTTGTGGAAATGCAGCAGAATCTGATTCTTTACGGGAGGCCAGGAACAGGCAAGACACACCTGGCTATTGCTCTTGGCATAGAGGCTTGCAAGCGTGACTACAAAGTCCTTTACTGCAAAACAAGCCGCCTGGTTAACCTTTTGTCGCAAGCCAAGGAAGAGATAAGCGAAAGCAAGTTCTGGCGAAAACTAAACACAGCTGATTTGTTGATTTTGGACGAGTGGGGCTACATCCCTTTTGAACGGGTAGGTACACAGCTTCTCTTTGAGGCCATTTCTGATTGCTATGAGAAGAGAAGTGTGATTATTACAACTAATTTGCCTTTTGATGAATGGAACACAATATTTTACGACCAGAAACTGACTGCAGCCATCTTGGATCGTTTGATCCACCATGGACTGCTGCTGATGCACGATGGACAAAGCTACCGCTTGCAGAACTCACAAATGCAATAGCGGAGCACAGGATTATTCGAACGATGCGGGTGGAAATACTCTTAACTTCCGCAGTGGCGGGTTTTTAACTTCCGCGCTGGTAGACTTTTAGCTTCCGCGCTGGCTGCTTTCATGCTTGCCAAACACATTTTTGCTATACTTGTTGTTAGCCATATTGCTCCCCTTAAAAGCTTCAGTTGTTTTTGATATTTCAACTGTCAACTTTATGGGGAGCTTATCACTGGCACCGACTTATGCATCGTTATACTATTCACTCAGCCAAAGGAGAATTCAATGCATAAATTCACATTAGATAGAAAAGATATATTTCTGTTCGTCATTGACATTCAGGACCGCTTAGCCCGGGTCATGGAATTCAAAGATCAGGTAATTGAGAATAACGTTACTTTGCTCAAAACTGCAAAGGAAATGGATTTCCCCGTAATTGCCACAGAGCAATATCCTCAGGGGCTGGGACGCACATCGCCTGAGCTGCTGGCACTGATGGATGAGGGCAACATCTTTTCCAAAAACTGTTTCACCGCTTATACGGATGAGCTTGTTGAAAAGCTCAAGACGCTGGGCAGGAAGAAAGTTTTGTTGACTGGTATGGAAACCCATATCTGTGTCTTCCAGACTGCTCGTGATCTTATTAATGACGGATATGAGGTTTTTGTGGTCAAAGATGCCGTCTGCTCTCGCTCTAAAGAGAATTACCTCAACGGTCTGGATCTGATTCAATCAATGGGAGCTGTTATCACCAACACCGAAACCGTCCTCTACGACTTGATGAAAGTCTCAGGTACAGCTGAATTCAAGAAACTCTCTCAGCTGATAAAGTAGTAAATCCAGGACAGGTGAAACTCCAAACATTCTTGCGTCGCCCACACCCTGTTTTTAGAAAAGTAATAAAGAAAAATGCCCGACCCTTTTGGGGTCCGGGCATATAATTTCAGCTGTTAAGCTATACTGTGCATAATTTTGTGCCAGGCACAAAATCATGCACACATCTCAATCAAACGATGATCATTAAACTTTCTGTTTCTCGGCTTTCAACGCTTCAATTAATTTGGGCACGATCTCAAACAGATCCCCAACAACTCCGACATCAGCAACATCGAAGATGGCTGCGTCAGGATTCTTGTTTATGGCTACGATGAAGTCAGATTCTTCCATACCTGCCACATGCTGGATAGCGCCGGAGATGCCAATCGCAAAATACAAGCCGGGCCGCACAGTCTTGCCTGTCTGACCTACCTGACGTTCTTTTACCTGCCAGCCGGCATCGACAACAGCGCGCGACGCTGCCAGTTCGCCGCCTAAAACGTCAGCCAACTCCTGCAGCATTTCGAAACCTTCCTCTCCGACACCACGACCTCCGGCTACAAGAACATCAGCCTCTGTAATATCTACATGCTGGCCGATCTTTTTGGCAATTTCTTCGACCGTTACATAACAGTTATTCTTTTCCAATGGAACGTTTAGCTCAACAATTTCTCCTTCACGTTCAGGATCTGCCACTTCCCTGACCATGACGCCGGGGCGGACAGTCGCCATCTGCGGACGATGATCCGAACAGAGAATGGTCGCCATCAGGTTACCTCCGAAAGCGGGTCGGGTCATACGCAACTCTTTACTTTCCGGATCAATTTCCAGGCTGGTACAGTCTGCTGTCAAACCGGTATGAACACGCGCTGCAACTCTTGGTCCCAGATCACGGCCGATCCCTGTAGCTCCGATCAGTAAGATCTCAGGCTTGTATTCTTCCACCACATAGGACATTGCCTGGGTGTAAGGCTCGGTACGATAAATCTTGAGTTCCGGATTGTCAACATACAAAACCCTGTCGGCTCCGGCAGCAACCAGCTCTGACGTCAGATGAGAAATATTCTCCCCCAACAAAACAGCCGTTACTTTATCATCTAAGTCTGCAGCCAGATCTCTGGCTTTTCCGATTAATTCATAAGATACATTCGTCAGAACTCCGTCGACCTGTTCCGCAAATGTGAAAACTCCACTATTTGTCATCTTGCTGCCCCCCTATAAAGTGTACTTCTCTTTTAATTTATCAACGATAAATTGTACGGACTCATCAACACCTTTATTGATTGTCATCCCAGGGGCTTTGACACTCTTGGGGAAGGATTTGGCGACGCGTGTGGGTGAACCTTTAAGACCGATATTCTCATCCTCGATGTCAACATCTTCTCGCCCCCATACTGTTACTTCCTTCTCACGATAGGCATCGGAGATACCTCCCGGAGTCATATAGCGAGGCTCATTTAATTCGGACAGGACAGTCACCAAAGCAGGCATTTTCGCTCGCACTGTGTGGATGCTGTTGTCAAATTGCTGTTTGACAATGACATCGTTGCCATCTATGCGAATTTCTTCAGCGTAAGAAAGATTTGGCAGACCTAAGTGTTCGGCAATGCCCGGACCAACCTGTGCAGTATCACCATCAATAGCCTGGCGTCCGGTCAAAACCAAATCACAGCCGATCTGTTTAATCGCTGCTGACAAAGTTGAAGATGTAGCCCAGGTGTCGGCACCGCCAAAGGCCCTGTCTGACAGAAGATAGCATTCATCCGCACCCATCGCAAAAGCTTCACGCAAAACATCATCTGCCTGCCTGGGACCCATGCTCAGACCGACAACGGTAGCGCCACTCTCGTCTTTGATGCGTAAAGCTGCTTCCAGAGCGGCTTTATCGTCCGGATTCATAATGGAAGGAACGCCTTCTCGCATCAAAGTTCCGGTCTCGGGGTTGATACGCACTTCATTGGTATCAGGAACCTGTTTTATACATACAATAATTTTCATATCTTTTCCCCCTAACCCAGTAAACTTCCGCTGATGACCATTTGCATAACTTCGGAAGTACCTTCATAAATCTCAGTAATCTTGGCGTCTCGCATCATTCGCTCGACATCGTAATCCTGGATGTAACCGTAGCCTCCGTGCAATTGCACTGCCAGGCTGGTAACGTAATTTGCTGTACGGCTTGCCTTAAGTTTGGCCATAGCCGCCTCATAGGAATAACGAGCTCCGGAATCTTTTTTCTCGGCTGCCAGATATGTCAGATAACGTGATGCCTCTATTTCGGTTGCCATATTAGCAAGCTGAAATTGCGTATTCTGGAACTTAGAAATGGGACGTCCAAACTGCTTGCGTTCCTTGACGTAAGCTATAGTCTTATCCAGAGCTCCCCGCGCAATACCAACAGCCTGTGCTGCGATGCCGATGCGTCCGCCATCCAAAGTACCCATGGCCAGACCAAAGCCCTTACCTTCTTTACCCAGCAGATTCTCTTTGGGAATGCGGCAGTCAGTAAAGA
>JAQWBU010000094.1 GCA_028706195.1 Eubacteriales bacterium | reverse complement strand
TGGCAGTCATCGTGGGTACTGCCCGTATACCAATGCTGCCCGATAAACTGGCAATTATATGTATAACTGCCGTTGCCGCCGCTCCAGCTGCTCACATAGTAGTCATCTGAAGCGCTCTTCACAAAGTCATTTTCAAAACTTCTCACAAGCTGCCAGTAACCAGCGCCTGTTGCTGCGCGCTTTTCGAGGTAGCCCTGTTCGCGCATCCAGTCCAGAAATTTTGCCCTGTCTTTGCCGAATCGCAGCCACTCGTGTATGGCAGACGCCAGATTCGCCTCGATCTCCTCCGGGTAGGAACCGAAGACGGAGGGGTCGCCGCCGGCCAGATCGAGAATGCTTTGACGAATGTTCATCAGCGCATTTAAACGGGCGGCATAGGGGTCGTCTGCGTTGTATTTTCTCAGTGTGGACCAGGATAGCAGATTGCAGTGGTCGAAGCTTTCCAGGATTAGCTTTATTCTGGCTTTTTCCGCTTCCACTGCTTTGGTGTTTTTGTAGCGGCTCATGAAGCTGCGCTTAACGTCGTTTGTAACCTGATTGTCGAGCAGATCCCTGAGTGCCCGGTCAGCTTCAATTTCCTGCAGTGTTTTGCCGCTGGCTGCAGCGTATGCTTTGCGATATTCGCGCTGCATGAAGTCGAGACCACTGCCCATGTTGAAAAAGATCATGTCCCAGCTGTCGGCTGAGACATTGCCGTCGGCGCTGATGTTTTGTTTGAGGTATACATTGTAGGCGCTGCTGACGGAGTAATCCTGCCACATCCGGGCTCCGGCCTTTGTCGCTTCAACGGCGAGTTTGCCGGCTCTTGCTGCCGGGAAATAGTCCATGGCGGAGTAGACGAATTCCTTGTAGGCGTCGCCAGCGCTGCCGCCATTGTAAAGCTCGACCGCTGCTGCTACCGCGCCGGAGGTACCGCTGCCCACCATATTGGGCAGGCTTTCGACAAAGTTCGGCTCCTTCATGGATTCGACGATGGCCTCGGCGATGATCTCGGCTGCCTGTCCGGAGAGATCGGCCAGATCACCGTTCTTGAAATTCACAGTTGCGTTGGCGGCAACGTTATAGATTTTGCTGTGCTTGAAGAGATCTTCGGTGACGCTGAAGGCTTCTTTGCTGAGTTTTTGCATGATCACGCCCTGAGCTGTCTTATCAGTGAAGCCCATTTGCTCCAGTGTTTCGCTGAAACAGGTGCTCAGCTGCTCAAGTGACGTGTTGTCTGTTTGATTAAGACCGCTAGTAACATTCTGTATAGCCAGAGTTTCGGCGTATTTGTCGAGAGCCTTATCCTTTTCGAGCTTTACGGCTGCAAAGCGGGAGAAGTGTGGCGTGCCGAACTGCAGATATCCGTTCTGAATCGCTTCGGCGTCGGGCAGGATGTAGTCCCAGCTCTCGCCGTCAAAGTAGGCGCCCATCAGCAGGAGATAGTCCTCTTCGCTGACAGAATCCGGCAGCTTTATTTTCAGTGTTACTGTTTCGCCGAGCTCATGTTCGCCGCCATCGGAGGAAAGCTCCAGCGGTGCGGCGAGGAAACTGGCACCGTTTTCCGGCGTCAGCTCGCCTTCATCGAGCGCTGCGATACTAACATTAACGGCATTTTCAAAGCTTCCAGCCGGAATGATCAGCTCGAAGCCATCTTCAGTGATACCGCCGATGGTGCTTTCTGCTGCGGGGCTTACCTTGCCTGAAATCCCATCCGGCTTTTTACTGCAGGCGCTGAAGCTGAAGATTAGTGCCAGGGTCAGGAGCAGGGTCAGTGTTTTTTTCATTTGATAGGTCTCCTTATAGTTGTTATTTATGTCTCTGATATTTCTTGCCAACCGCTGATGTCCGCTCTGACGCCGGTTTCGCGCCAGAGCTTTTCTGCGGCATCCTGTACTGCTTCTTTCCGGGTCAGGCCGTGCAGCAAGTCCAGGTTCATGATCTGACTTTTGTCGCCGAAAGTTAAATGCATCCGCTCCCTGTCAATCTCTACGCTGTGCAGTCTGATGCCATGTATGCCCTTGAGTCCCCAGCGGTAGATGTCACTGCCGATGAGGATGCCGAAGGTTGATACTATGGTTTCTTCGCAAGGTCTTTTCGTGTGGGAGTTCTCGATGGAGATGAGGGCCGCCGGCACTTGCAGGATGCGATTATCCCGGATGAGTCCGGCGTCAGAGCAAAGACGGCTCTGCCGCAGTAGTAAGAAAAGAGTGATGAGGCTTGCGGCTGCAAAGAATAAAGCGGCTTGCCGGCTGATTATCGCGCCCAGTAAGAGCGCCAGTAAAATACTGACTGATAACAGCAGGGCATATAAATTGCGCCGTTTTCTTATTGAGTCCAATGCACTAAACCTCTTCAGGTCTAAATATCGGGGAAAAGTGTTGAAAAAACATCATACTAAAGGATGAATTTGCGAAAAAAACCTCTCATACTGAAGCAGGAGAGGCGGGTTAATACTTTAATCTGTGTTTTTTCGTTTTATTCGGCTGTCTGATTCTTCAGCAGATTGCTGATCAGTTCTGAGCGGCTGGCGACGTCATATTTTGAATAGATATTTCTGGCATGTGTCTTGACTGTATTTTCACTGATAAATAAAGTTTCAGCAATTTCGCGGTTGGACTTTCCGCTGAGGATTTCGTGCAGTACTTCCTGCTCGCGGGTGGTCAGCGGGTCAAGTGTTTTTATTTGACGTACGATGTTTGTTTGCTCTGACCTGCTCATCGTGTCGTAAGTTTCCAGGTAGGCGTGGTTTTTCAAAAGTAATACCAGCTGCCGGTTGAGCGGCGGCAGCATGACCAGGGTGACGCAAACCACTGCCAGAGCAATTACAGCCACTTCCGCTCCCGGCAGCCCGATAGAGGTCACCGCCATGCCCATGACGCCTCCGCAGAGGACGCCGAAGACATTGGCAGAAAGCCCGATGCCGAAGGTCCTGGCCGGGTTTTCGCCGTAATCCAGCATCTCGCCCAGAATGCTCCACCAGAAAAGGTCAAAGATGCCGCAGGCGCCGAGCATCAGTGTGTCTACAATCAGGTAGTCGGCTGTGTCGCGCCCCAGCAGCATGAAAGAAATGAAGGCTCCCATAATCATGGCCATCCCGATATAGAGAATTCCGGAGCGTTTCACTTTCCTAGGGAGGTTTCTCATAATTACGAGCGCTATGATATAGGGAACAGCCCAGTACCAGCTCACCAGTCCCGTCAGATGCGCGAAGGCGGGATTGAAGACCTGGTACATAAGTCCGGAGTTAATTGTGATGATAAAGACAAACAGGCAGAGCAGGAACAGTGGCTTTTTGATACTGGCGGAAGCTTTCTTGCTGAGGCTTTTCTGCTCTTTTAGTTCCTGCTCCTGCGGTAAAAGGCCGATAAAGATCATGCCCAGCAGCAGACATAAAAGGGAAAGGCTCAGGCCGATCAGGGGCGAGCGGTTCATGGCCAGCACGTTGACAGCGATCATCAGCAGATTGGAATAAATCAAAGCATCGGCGCAGGTTTTGATGCGCTCGTTCTTGGCTGTATAGGCTCTGAGAAAATAGCCCCAGGCCGCTACGGCGGCGCCGCTGAAGTAGCCGCTGATCAGCAGGGCGATCAGCCACAGGGTGGGGAGGGGAAAGTAAAAGCTGACGGTGGCGATGAGGCAGAGCCCCATGCCGCCAAGCATCATGCGCTTAGCGCTTGTCTCGGATTTGATAAAGATGCCGGATGTGAACAGTCCGGCAAAGTGAGCGATAATTGCCAGCAGTATGTAGGAATCGGAATCTGTTTTGCTCAGCTCCAGCAAGCTGTACAGGACCTGTCCTTCAAACTGGAACGATAATACATAGGCAAAGAGGAGTGAAAATCCGATCAGTGATAGCCTCTCGGCGTTTAAAGTCTTAATTTTGCTCATTAATCTCTATCCGCTTCAGAGTCGGCTCCACCTTCGTTTACGTACATCGATATAAATAATATCAGAATTTCAGCTATTCGTAATTGTTTATCTGAGATTGAGCAAATATGTGGAACTACATGATTCTAAGAAAGTGTTAGTAGCTGTGTGCTATAATTATTGAAAATTAAGTCTATTAAATATATATTCAATTAGCGTAATTTAATAGAAGTTATTCATTTCACCCGGAAATAAAAAAGAGAAAATGGAGGTTAAGATGAAAAAATTCTTAATAAAAATACTGGTGTTACTTATGCTTGTCACGTTAACAGCTTGCGGAAGCGGGAACACTACTCATAAAGAGACAGACGTGACAGCAGCGAAAACTGAGACAAGTGTGGAGGAAACAGACGAAGCAGCGGCGAAAGCAGAACCGGATTTTGAAGAAACAACTGTGACGGAGGCGGATGCAGCTCCACCTGTAAGCTTCGATGAATTGGTAGTGATCGATAATGAAGCTTGCTCAATAAAAATCACAGCTATAGATCCGGACAATATGTGGGGATATACGCTGAAAACCCTGCTGGAGAACAAGACAGATGACTTAAGCTTGATGTTCTCCGTCGAGAGGGCCTCGGTTAATGGTATCGATAGCGATCCATTTTTTGCATCAGAGGTTTCTGCAGGAATGAAAGCAAACAAAGAAATCAACTTCATGGATTCCTATCTAAAGGACAATGGGATAGATTTTTCAAACATTGAACTTAGCTTCCGTGTCTATGATTCTGATGACTGGTTTGCGGATGACATTGCGAAAGAGACTGCGTATGTTTACCCGTTGGGTGAAGAAAATGCTTCTACCTTTGTACGAGAGAGTCAGCCTGATGACAATATCATTGTTGATGATGAGAGTGCGCGTGTAACTGTTACCGGTTACGGTTATGACGATATCTGGGGCTATACTGTTTATCTGTATTTGGAAAATATGACTGACGAACCTGCTATGTTCTCGGTAGATGATGTCGCTGTTAATGGATTTATGCTGGATCCTTTTTACGCTAAGGAAGTTGGTGCAAATAAAGTTACCTTCAGCAGCATTTCCTGGAGTGAAACAGCCTTTGAAGAAAATGGTATTGAGGACGTTGAGTCCATAAACATGAATTTCCGGGTATATAATTCGGATGACTGGCTTGCAGATGACTATGTTAATGTAGATGTGACGCTTCAACCTTAATCAGCGCTATAAAAATAGTGGATGGCCATCTCATTGAGGTGGCCTTTTTTATGAAAAAATTCAGTGATACATCGCGTAACAATATTGCTTTGTTAAATATAATTTGAAACAGTAATTACAGTATGAGTTATGCTAAAGATAAGGGCGGGAATGATCAGATCAGGTATCATCATTAAGATGAAAGCCGGCTACCTACGTGTCTTATGTTTTTACGCTAGCATATAGCAAAGAGAATATATGTGAGGAAGTTACTTATAATATCGGTGACGTGGGGGGCACTATCTTAGGTGCCGGCACTGTAGAGGAAGGCCTGATGCTATGAAGGTGTTAAAGTATATAACAATTATAATTTCAGTTCTGATTCTGATTATTATTTTGTTTATTTTAGTTAGTTATGTTAATCATAAATTTCAGCTATCCAAAGAAGATAAATTATTTATACCGAATGGAGAAATGGTAGAAGTAAATGGCCATAATATCCATGTATATACAGAAGGTGAGGGAGATGAAGTATTAGTCTTCCTGTCCGGCGGCGGCACAAGTTCGCCGGTTTTAGATTTTAAATCCCTGTATTCATTGTTAAGTGACAGTTATAAAATTGCAGTT
>JAQWBU010000013.1 GCA_028706195.1 Eubacteriales bacterium | reverse complement strand
TGTGTCTGAGCGTCACGCTGCTGATGCCCGGAACAACGAAAAGCACAAGTTTGTCGCGCGCCTTTTTGCACGAGTACTGCATTTATCTGCGTGGCCAGCTGCTAGGGCAGGGCTTTGACATTACACAGGAGGAGCCTTGTCCGGATCCGGCCGGCGATGCTTATTTTTTTGTCCTTTCTGCCGCTACCGACCCCTATCAATTGAAAACATTCACAATTCTTCTGGAAGAGGAGTTTCTCTGGGCACGGGTACTCGACCTGGATCTGTATCTCTCTGAAAACAGGCAAGTATCCCGCTCTGACATAAATAGTCCGGAACGAAGCTGTCTTATCTGCGGGGAGATGGCTCATGTCTGCAGTCGTTCGCAGCGTCATCCTACGACTGAACTGCAGCAGCTGGTGAGACAGTATCAGTGTGCCGGTCTCTTGCAGCTTCTGCCTGAGCGCATGGGTGCTGCTGCTACAGCCGCAGCTTTATCCGAGCTGTTGGTCGCGCCAAAACCCGGCCTGGTAACGGGCTCTGATTCAGGCTCCCATCCTGATATGGATCGATTTACATATGCTGAGAGCATAGCCGCACTCCGCGGCTACTTTGAGGCAGCTGCGGCCTGTGGGCTGCGGAAAGCTCTGTACAGGAACTTGCCATTTGAAGCTGCCTCAGCGGAAGATCCGGATGAAAACTTTCTTCAGACCGTATCTGAACTACACAGACAGGGACTGCGCGCTGAACGGCAGATGTTTGCCGCAACCGGCGGTGTAAATACACAAAAGGGCTTCATCTACCTGAGTGGGATTGTGCTGGCATCTGCTGCTGCGCTGGCTCTCGACCCTTTTCTCTTTGCTCTGAAGTTCGGATCTGAAAACGAAACTCGCCTTATCGAGCGCTGGCAGCAGGAGATAAGGCGCTGGACACAGGCTTTACACAGTGTTCAAAAGAATAATCCGGGGCAGAAGGCGACTGCGGGAGAGACCTTCAATAGACTTTACGGTGTCGAGGGCGTTCGCGGCGAAGCTGCAGCAGGACTCAAGAATGTCTTTCAACTGGCGCTGCCTTTTTATCGCGGACTGCGACGAAGAAATATGGGGCAAAACGAAGCTTCCGTAGTGACTTTGCTCCTCCTGCTGTCAGCTGTGGACGATACGACCTTGATCAAACGGGCCGGACTTCAGAGAGCACAGGAAATCAGAGAGGAACTGGCAAAGTTCTTCAACATGATGTCTCGAACAGACGCACGCTGCCCTGAGCAGCTGAAGATCAATCCGAGCTGCCCAGATTCGATTAGCGATAAGGATGATCCGGATCTAAAAAATGCTTTATCGGATCTGTGTCTCGATAATATTGCGGCAGAGGAAGCTGCGGTCATCGCTTATATCAAGAAATGGTCGGGCTATTTCAAGGAGAAGGGATACAGTGCGGGGGGCGCTGCGGATCTACTCGCAGTATGCCTGCTTGTGCTAAAATTACTAACTGATATCTGATTCATCAAGGTGAATATTAAGTAGTATGTGGGGCATAGTGTATGAGTGTTTTCTCCAAAATTTCAAAAATCTTTACTGCTGACTGGAGCACTTTATTTCAATCCACGCGTCAGCTGAGGAAAGATTCGGGCCGCGGCTTTGTTGATCTGATTCTGGATCAGGCCCGCATGTTCAGACGCGGCGGTTATACCTGGGCGGAATATTCCCTCTACGAGTTCGATCGCATTACTGATCCGGCTTTGCGTGCTACATTCGGATCGGAATACTATGACAATAAACTGCTGATCCGCAGCAGCTCGACCGCAGAATCACAGCAACTATTCGGCAATAAAGCTGCCTTCAATCGCAGGTTTTCGAAATACCTGAATCGTGATCATATGAACCTGGAGGAAGATTCCGAGCTGGACTTTAAGGAATTTGTTTCACGGCACCCTGTATTTTTTGCGAAAATCCCTAGAGGACACGGTGGCGTAGGAGTAAGTAAAATCAAGACTGATGCAGAGACTGATCTGAATCAGCTCTACCGGACATTAGTGGCTCAGGGTCAGACTGTGCTGGAAGAAGAAATCCACCTGCATGAGGATCTGCTGCCGATTTCTCCGGCTGCCCTCTGCACTTTGCGTATCGGCACCGTCCTGCAGAAGGACGGCAGTGTTGAGGTTTTGTACAGTCGTCTGCGCACCTCCATGTCTGATCCGGTGGTGGATAATGTCAGTCGCGGCGGCGGCTATACTATGATTTCAGATGAGGGTGTTTTGCTAAATCCCTGCATCAGTTTTAAGCCTTATCGCCGTTATGTCGAGCGACATCCGATAACAGGAACTGAGTTTGTAGGTTTCAAAATACCTGATTTCGACCGGGTACTGGACTATGCCCGCGAGCTGGCCCATGTAGTGCCGGAACAGGCCTATGCCGGCTGGGACATTACTGTTACTGCTGACGGACCCGTAGTCATTGAAGGCAATGAGATACCGGCCCTCTACATGTATCAGGCAGCTCAATTCTTCCCGGATGATGTAGGGCCGCGAGCTAATTTGGAGCGTGTCTTCGGCATTTCACTTCCGGCTCCCAAACTCTAGCCGTGTGAAGACAAAATTAGTCAAAAACACAAGAATTGATTAGATATATACTAGGCAGGAAGAATGACAATGAAGAAATTTCGGGATCATCAATCTGACTCCGAAATTTTTGTTATTTAGAGAACAAATGACGATTTTATTGCAGCATTCGCATATTGATAAACATTGACACGAAGCTGTAATGAAATCGACAGACCGGATAATTGCAGTAGAAACTCAGAACTGCTATACTTTTAAAAACCGTAGCGTGACTAGCCGGTGATTTTGTATTTATCACTTTTTCGCTAAACGGTAAGAATTTGAGGTTGAGATGGCTTTACATCAAAGACACAAAGAAGACCCCCTGGAGACGTACGATTTAAAGAGGAAGAAACGGCCGACACGGGTTGCCAAACGCAAGTTGCGTGGCTTTTTTTCTTCGACATTCAGCGGTGGGAAATGGGCTTCAGTAGCCTTACCCGTCATCGCCTTCGTTCTTTTAGTGTCAGTTTTCGTCGTTAAAATCGTAACTGACTCCAGATCAGTATCAGACGAGCAATTCCGAAATGAAAACCCAATTGAAGTGCAGGAGAATATCGCGCGTATCCATCGTGATATTGACGCCATGCCTGAAATTGCGGAAGTGGAAGAAACTAAACCCAGCGCTACGGAGCCCACGCCGGAAACCACTACAACAACGACAGAAGTGAAGTCTCCGCCTCCGCCGCCAAGCGCGATAGTGATGGCGCCTGTAACTACAGCAGGGATTTCGGTTAAAGAATATGTGTATGTAGCGACCAGCGTTGTTAATGTGCGTCAGGATGCCACAACGGATTCCGAGCTCGTGGGACAGGTCGTATTTAACCAAAAGTTAGAGAAACTCGGTCAAAAAGATGAGTTTATTGAAATACAGACTGAAGCCGGGCTTAAAGGCTTTGTTCATCAGGATCTGGTAGCCTCAGAACTTTCTGAAGCAATCGTTCCCGGCCTGACCATGTATGTTCAGGTTAATCAGGCTTATATTCGTGCCGGTGCCGGGACTACTTATGATATTAAAGGTTTTGGCTTCAAGGGCACACCCCTGACGGTAGTCGAGGCTGGTTCCGAGTGGTCATTGATCAGAACCGATACCGGTCTCAGTGGCTACATGTTGAACGAGCTGTTCGGACCACGCAAAGTTGAACGTAGCAGAACAACCGTGGAAACAAACGCAGTGCGCTACGTAAATTACGATGTAGTTTATTTGCGCGAGAAGGCAACAGTTGATTCCGAGAAACTCGGCGCTCTGGCGATGGATGACAGAGTGATACAGTTATCCACAGACGGAAGCTGGTCGAAAGTTGAAGCTTCCGACGGACTTCAGGGTTATGTGCGAAATGATCTTTTGCGCGAAACCGCACCTGTAACACCATTCGCAACGACCAACCGCAATCAATATATATCTGTTGATGCCAGCAATGTTCGGGCTGAAGCATCCACAGAAAGCGCTGTTGTCGGGCAAGTACGCAAAGATGATAAAGTCTTGCAGATTGAAACTGATGGTACCTGGTCCCGTATCAGAACAGCAGCCGGAGTTGAAGGCTTTGTGCTGAATGAATTTCTGACCGGTGTCGTACCAGCGCCCAGCCCTGCTCCGACCACTGGAACAACGTCGCCTCCTGCAAGCGTTGAGACGACGACTCCAAGAGAAACTACGCCTGCTCCGACCAATCCTTTCCGAGATATCAGCGGTACGGTTTATGTGAAGACGAGCGCGGCAAATCTGCGTTCTGAACCTAGCACCTCGTCGGTAGTAGTTGACACGTTATATTATGGCGCTGCATTACAAACTCTATCGACTAATGACAGCTGGACAAAAGTTAAGACTGCTAATGGGCAAATAGGCTTTATGGACAATAGTCTCTTCCAGACAGAAGTGATTGAAAACACTCCGCCACCGGCTACGAGTAAAGGTCTGCAGGTAGTGGAATATGCCAAACAGCTGCTTGGTGTGCCCTATGTTTATGGCGGTTCATCTCCGAGTGGAGTTGACTGTTCAGGTTTGACCAAGTATGTTTACGGCAGAATGGGTGTCACTTTGTATCATGGATCTAACAGTCAGGCCCGTTCCGGCTACCAGACAATTTCTTTCTCGACCAGCAACTATGAAGCAAGCCTTTTACCGGGTGATCTGGTCTTCTTCAGCGGTTCAGGTGGTTATAGCCACGTGGGTCTTTATGTTGGAAACGGTCAGATGATTCACGCTCCGCAGCCGGGACAAGTTGTAAGATATGAGTCACTATATGAACGCAACAGATACTCACCTGTTACGCTTGTAAAACGTATTTTCGGTTAAAATAAATTCAGAATGTTAAATTATTGGACGCATTAAATAATAATGCGTCCATTTTTGCGGAGTGGATTGTCAATGACTAATAGTGATCTTCCTGACAGGAAGCAAGATAAGGAGACTCAGTCTAATCAAGTGCGTCCTGCGCCTAAGCTTCGACGCGCTCATGTCCATGCTTCTGAGCAAAACCACTATCCGGACAAGCTTCAGTATACCGGCAAGAACCTCCGTGTTGATTATTTGAACTCAGAGGATGCCAGTGTCGTAAAAAAGAGAACGACCCCCATCAGAAAAATAAATTCAGATCAGTTGGCTGACCCGCCGAAGAATAACAAAACTGAAAGCAAACAGCCCGAGACTCCGCCCCGAGCTGAAAAAGCAATGTTTCAAGATGATTCAGCTACAGCAAAGACAAAGGCCGCAGATATAGCTAAGGCCAGAGCTCAAGCTCAATTGTCGAAGCAAACTTCCGGCAGGATAGCGAATGACGAAGCCTATGTTAACGATAAGAAACGTCGGAACGTTTTAGCCATTACTGCTTCTGTACTCATAGTCGCAGTGGTGCTGATTTTTGCCCTTAGCGCTATGCTCAAGAATCCTGCTCCGACAGAGCCCGGCAACGAAACTATCGCCCCAACTGAACCTGCCAAGCTGGAAGCCTGGACTGAAGCTGAGCTGCAAACTGCCAAACTGGCATTGTCAGAGGAAGTCATCTTTCCCGGTATACATATCGCAGGTGTTGATATGTCCGGTTTGTCTGCGGAAGAAGCAAATCAAGCTTTGTCTCTCGAAGTAGAAAAACTGCTCTCAGAAATTGATATCACCGTTAGAGCAAATGACGAGAGCTTCACTTTGGATGCAGACGATATCGGCTATACCTTCGACAGCTTCTCCGCTCTGGAAAAGGCCTGGTCCATCGGGCGCTCAAGTGAGCATTATGATGATGACCTGGATCTTATTCTCCGTTATCAGGTTATCTCTGCTATAGAAGAGGAGACTCTCGATATCGATCTGGACGGATATTTCGATGAAGATATTCTGAAAAACTCACTGCAGAAGAAACTGTCAGATATTCTCCCGGTGTTTTCGGAAGCTAAAGCGATAGGATTTGACACCACTACGCTGCGTTTTCAGGTTGAGGAAGGGACAGTAGGTCTGGAAGCCGATATTTCTGCTGCGATAAAGGATCTCCATCAAATTCTGCGCGAGGAGGATTTCAAGGGGGAGGTAGTATTACAGCTGGAAGAAAAGCAGCCGAACATTACCGCTGCCATGATTCACAACAATACAGGTTTTGTGGCCGAGGCCAGCACGCCGATTTACGGCTCATGGCAGCTCGATCGCAACTACAACCTGATTGTGGCTGCCGAGAAGATGACCGGCGATGTGGTACAGCCCGGTGAAACCTATTCCTATATGGTCTCACTGGGTCCGATCACAACTCAGGCAGGTTTCATGTCAGGCAGCGCTATTGTGGGTGGCACCTATGTGGATGTCATCGGCGGCGGACTCTGCCAGCCCAGTACGACGCTTTTTCAGGCAGTGGCCAAAGCTGATCTTGAAATTGTTGAGCGACACAATCACGGTATGAGAAGCTCCTACTATGAATATGGTCAGGACGCGATGATCTATGGTGGCAGCTTTGATTTTAAGTTCCGTAATAATACGGATTACCCGCTGGCTATTGTGGCTGAAACATCCGGAAACTACCTGGTATACAGAATCTATGGACAGCCTTTGCCTGAAGGTGTGACTATCGGATTAACATCAATAAAAACCGGAGATCTGGAACCGATCGAAACAACTAAGCATGTCGAGAACACTGAGTTGGCTCCGGGCGAATCAAAACAGACTCTTGCCCCGATCGTCGGTTCAACCTGGGAAACCTACAAGGTATATTACAAAAACGGAGTTGAATTCGATCGTCAATATCTGACTTACAGCCGCTACCCCAGTGTAGCGCGCAGGATAGAACACGGAGCGAGTTTGCCGCCCACTGAAAGAGTGCCGGAGACATTGCCGTCAGAAACCCAGACTACAGTACCGCCTGAAACTACAGCACCTTCTGTTACCGAGGCTCCAACTACAACAGCGCCTGTACCGGCCGGTTAAATTTCACTGAACCGGCACGTGATGGAAGAAGTAAACAGAAAGTACTCTAAAATCACCGAACTTCGCTTATACTGTATAGTGGAATTGCAGCAATATTTAATCAAGCCGATTGCTGGAATTTTATAATGTCTGCGGATAAGTTTTTAGGTGATATATGATAAGTGATAATCATACAGAAACAACGAACAAAGAAACTGATCGACCGACAGTTTCCCTGCTAATTCCTTTTTACAATGAAGAAAAATTGATTGATAATACCATTCAGACGGTGCTGCCTATAATGGATTCTTTAGAACTGTCTTATGAAATTGTCTGTGTTGATGACGGGTCGCAGGATCGCAGCTGGGAGCTGCTGTCAAAGCTTGCTGAGGATTATCCACAGATATATGCACTGCGTCTTTCGCGTAATTTCGGAAAAGAAGCTGCCCTTTCTGCCGGTCTGGCAGAGGTCAGAGGAGATGCTGTCATCACCATGGACGGTGATTTGCAGCATGATCCGAAACACATTCCGCAGATGATCGAACTGTGGCGTGACGGTTATGACGTAGTCGAAGGTGTTAAATCAGCCCGCAATGACGCCTGGCTGTCCAGGCTGGCTGCTAATGCTTTTTATAAATTATTTAAATATGCTTCCGGATACAATCTTAAGAATGCTTCCGACTTCAAGTTGCTCGACCGCAAGGTGGTAGATGCCTGGAATCGGCTGCCGGAGAAGGAGACCTTTTATCGGGCGCTTTCTGCCTGGCTTGGTTTTCGCCGTACTTCTTTTGAATTTGACGTTCAGGAACGCAAAAGCGGCAAGAGTAAGTGGAGTGTTCTCAAGCTCTTCCGTCTGAGCGGCAACGCTCTTACCGGATTTTCATCTAAACCTCTGCAGATAATTAATGTCGTCGGCTGGGTTTTTATCTTATTCTTCTTGATTCTAGCTATACAAACACTGATTAATTACTTCCAGGGACAGGCTGTTGAGGGTTTTACCACGGTTATTCTGCTGCAGCTCCTGATAGGCGGCGGTATATTTTTGGGCATGGGAGTGATGGGTACCTATATTGATCGAATTTTCATTGAAGTGAAGCGAAGACCTCGTTATCTGATCAGCGAACGCAAAGGCCGCGATGAAAATGACTGAAAAACAGCAGCGACTGGCTAATTTTCTTAAGCAAAGCACAATTGGAGGTGGAGTGGACTTTCACCTGCACTCTTCATTTTCTGACGGTTTAATGACACCTTCCGAAGTTCTTCGGGCTGTCTGGGAGCAGCAGCTGCGCGCTGCTGCCATTACGGATCACGACACGCTGGCCGGGATTTCCGAAGCATTAGCAGAGCAGGCAACACTAAAGAAAAACAGCGACAAACCTGAAGCTGCCGTGAACTTTATACCCGGCATCGAACTTAGCACGTATTTCGCAGATACTGAAATCCATCTCCTGGCCTATTTCCCTGAGAAACCTCCCGCAAAGATGTATGATTTCATCGCGGAAATGCAGAAGGAACGCAGACTGCGTAATCAGAGAATGTTCAGCAAAGTGCAGGAGATTGGATACGACATGTCCATTGCAGGTCCCGAGGAAGGTGAAAAAGCCGGTGAGGTCTGGGGCAGAGCGCACTTAGCCAGGCAGCTGGTCAAAGATGGCCACTTCAGGAGCAGTAAAGAAGCGTTCAGGAAGTTACTGTCACCTGGGAAACCTGCCTACATAGCACGCAGACATTTCACTGCACCGGAGTGCCTGGACACTATAAATGCTGCCAATGGTGTTGCTGTATTGGCACATCCGCAAGAGTACAAATTCTGTCCTCTTTCACTTGACGATGAAGAGGGAATCCAGCTATTGAGCAGGATTTTCAGAGATCTCAAGACATTAGGACTGCATGGAATTGAAGCTTTCCATGGCATGGTGAATCCGGACCAGGCCTATTTGTTTTACAAGCTGGCGCAGGAATTGGATTTGATAGTGACTCAAGGGTCTGATAATCACGGACCGGAAGACGACGGATCACATCACGCCATGTTTTCGCGCGAGACTAATTTTTATCGTGATTATGTGCTCTTACGCGACAAAACTCAGGAGTAGATTTGTACAATACATTTCACAAAAATATGTGAAAATATAGAGGGTTTGAAACTCTAAGTTAATTACTCAAAGAGAAAGGGTAAATTATGCTAAATACCAAAAAGATGACTCATGAAGATATTAATGTTGAGGGCAAACGAGTCCTGATGCGTGTTGACTTCAATGTACCGCTGGATAAAACAAGCGGAGAAATAACTGACGATCAAAGGATCGTGGCCGCTTTGCCCAGCATCAGGAACCTCCTGTCACGCGGAGCCCGTCTGATTCTGGTATCACATCTGGGCCGCCCCAAAGGAGTAGACAGTAAACTATCACTGGCTGTATGTTCTGAGCGTCTTTCGCAGTATCTGGATCAGGAAGTTCTTCAGGCTGAGGACGTGATCGGCACTGATGCCAAAGAGAAAGCCGCTGCTCTCGAAAATGGTCAGGTCATGTTGCTGGAGAATGTGCGTTTTCACAGTGAAGAGACTGAGAACGATCCTGAATTTGCCCGCAGTTTAGCGGCTTTGGCTGATTTATATGTCAACGACGCTTTTGGCACAGCGCATCGCGCTCATGCTTCAACTGCAGGAGTTGCCAGTTTTCTGCCCGGAGTTTCCGGCTATCTGATTCAAAAGGAACTGGAAATGATCGGCGGAGCAGTTACAGAGCCAAAACGGCCGTTCACCGCAGTTATGGGCGGAGCGAAAGTATCAGACAAAATCGGTGTTATCCGGCACCTGCTCAGCAAAGTTGACCATTTGATTCTCGGCGGCGGCATGGCTTACACCTTTTTAGCTGCCAAGGGCTGGGAGGTCGGTACCTCTCTGCTGGAAGCCGATAAGATAGATCTTGCCAGAGAACTGATGGCAGAAGCTGAGGCCAAGGGCGTCTCACTGAGCCTGCCTCAGGATACTGTCATAGCCAATGAATTCGCTCCTGATGCGGATAAGCGCATAGTAGCAAGTAATGAGATCCCTTCTGACTGGATGGGACTTGATATCGGACCCTTAACCAGAGAGAATTTCAGCCAAATTATCAAAGAATCCGGCACTGTGGTCTGGAATGGACCTATGGGTGTATTTGAGCTTCCGGCTTTCGCGGAGGGTACAAAAGCCATTGCTGATGCTATGGCTGAGACTGAAGCTGTGACAATCATCGGGGGTGGAGATTCTGCCGCCGCTGTTAAACAGTTTGGACTCGAAGAAGAAATGACTCACATCTCTACCGGTGGCGGAGCTTCTCTGGAGTTGCTGGAGGGTCGTGTCTTGCCCGGGGTTGACTGCCTGATGGATTTCGATCCCAGACGTACCGTCGCCGCAGGCAATTGGAAAATGAATAAGGGAATTCCTGCAGAGGCCGTCTCTTTTGTCGAAAAATTGAAAGCGAAACTTGCCGATGCTCCTGCACACATTATCGTTGCCCCTCCTTTTACTGCTCTGGATGCTGTTCTCTCAGCCAGTGCGTACAGCAATATTCATGTTGCAGCTCAGGCAGGACATGAGGTGGACTCAGGTGCTTATACCGGCAGTGTGTCAATGGCGACTCTGGCCAAAATGCATGTTCCTTACGTGCTGATCGGGCATTCCGAACGCCGTGCCATGGATAACGAATCAGATGAGCGTATTCAGATTATGATGAAATCGGCGCTTAACTGGGGTCTTCGCCCCATACTCTGCTGCGGAGAGTCATTGGGTGAAAGGGAATTAGGAGAGACGGAAGCCGTTTTGACGCGGCAAATTGAGTATGCTTTTGAATTTGTAACTGCGGACAAATTGGTGCAGATTACAGTGGCTTATGAGCCGATCTGGGCAATTGGAACCGGTGTCACCGCGACCGTGGAGCAGGCGCAGGAAGCTTGTGCCTTTATACGCTCTTTATTGGAGAAAAAATATCCTGCCGAATGGGTCGAACGGGTGAAGGTACTCTATGGCGGTTCAGTGAATGATAAAAACGCTGCTGAGCTCTTTGCCGCGGATGCAATTGATGGAGGGCTGGTCGGCGGCGCATCATTGAAGGCGGATGCTTTCAATGTGATTGCTAATGCCTGATCGTTTTGAAAGGGAGTTTATGACGAAAGATAGATATCGGCCGCTGGCACTGATTATTCTTGATGGCTGGGGTTTGTCCGAAGAAAGTGAAGGCAATGCTGTGAAGGCAGCCAAGACACCATATCTGGATAAGCTGTTTGCTGAATGGAAATCAAGCAAGATTTATACCAGCGGACTTGATGTCGGTCTGCCTGAAGGACAGATGGGCAATTCGGAAGTAGGACATACCAATATTGGCGCCGGTCGCATAGTTTATCAGGATTTGATGCGGATCAATCTCGCTATCAGTGACGAGAGTATCTTCGAAAACAAAGCTCTTAAATCGGCAATGCTTTCTGCTCGGAATAAAGGTAAAGCTTTGCACTTGGCAGGGCTTTTGTCAGACGGAGGCGTCCATAGTCATATCAATCACCTTTATGCCTTGCTCGACATGGCAAAAACGCTGGGACTTAAAGATGTATTTATCCATGCCTTCTACGATGGTCGCGATACACCCCCTGAAGCGGGCATACGCTATACGGAAGCGCTGGAGTCATTTATTAAAAAGCATGAAATAGGAAAAATTGCGTCAGTATCCGGCCGCTACTATGCAATGGACCGCGACCGGCGCTGGGATCGGGTACGTATTGCATATCAAGCTTTGTGCGACATCAATTATGAAGGCGCACGTCATCATTCTGCGTGTGAATACATTAGAGATTCATACGCTAAAGGTATTACTGATGAATTCCTAAACCCGGCTCAAATAGTGGATGCTGCCGGCAGCCCCATTGCTTTGCTTGAAGAAGGAGACAGTTTTATCTTCTTCAATTTCCGGCCTGATAGAGCGCGGGAACTGACGCAAGCCTTTATGGACGTGAGTTTTGATGAATTCCCCACCATACTGGAACCGGGTCGGCTGAATTTCGTGAGCATGACTGAATACGACAGTGAATTTAACAGCTTTGATAATTTACGCATCGCTTTCGAGACTGAAGACGTGACTGAAAGTTTAGGAGAGCTTATCTCACGGGCGGGTTTGAAACAATTGCGCGCGGCGGAGACGGAAAAATACGCCCATGTAACCTTTTTCTTCAACGGCGGACGGGAAGAGAATTTTCCCGGAGAGGATCGTCTGCTTATACCATCACCCAAAGTCGCAACCTACGATCTGCAGCCGGAAATGAGCGCTCCGGAGCTGACTTCTGCTCTGGTGCAATTATTAAAAGAAGATATTTACGATCTCCTGGTCGTCAATTATGCCAATTGCGACATGGTGGGTCACAGCGGAATATTTTCGGCAACGGTCGCAGCGGTTGAAACTGTCGACAAGGCTATGGCCGAGCTGGTTCCCCTGATTCTGGAACGGGGAGGCGCTGCCTTAATCACTTCCGATCATGGCAATGCGGAATCTATGTTTGACCGTGACAATGGGGGACCTCTGACTGCTCATACTTCCAATCCGGTTCCGTTGATTTTGGCCGGAGTCAGTGATGTTGAGCTGACGGACGGAAGACTGGCTGATCTGGCGCCAACGATTCTTGATTTGGCGAATCTGGAACAGCCGGCGGCGATGACAGGCAGGTCTTTGATCAGGAAAAATGATGCACAATAAGTGTTATAATGTTTGTGGAAAAACAGCAGGAAATCCCTGCAAAGTATAAGGAGAAATAGATGCAAAAAAACAAAAAATTTATGACAATGGACGGTAACGAGGCGGCTGCCTATTCGTCTTACGCGTTTACTGAAGTTGCAGGAATTTACCCCATAACTCCATCTTCGCCTATGGCTGACCTCGTGGACAAGTGGGCTCAGCAGGGACGTAAAAACATTTTTGGCCAGACGGTTAATGTAGTTGAAATGCAATCCGAGGGGGGAGCTGCAGGAGTAGTTCATGGTTCATTGGCTACAGGAGCTTTAACCACAACCTATACAGCTTCACAGGGATTATTGTTGATGGTCCCCAATATGTACAAAATCGCAGGGGAGCTCTTGCCGGCTGTCTTCCACGTTACAGCTCGCTCAATCGCCGCCCATGCTTTGTCCATCTTTGGTGATCACAGCGACGTTATGGCAACGAGGCAGTCAGGTTTTGCACTCCTGGCATCCTCTAGCGTGCAAGAGTCAATGGACATGGCAGCGATAGCGCATTTAGCAGCTATTAAAGGCCGCGTGCCCTTCCTGCACTTTTTCGATGGCTTCCGAACCTCACACGAGATACAGAAAATTGAAGTCTTTGATTATGAAGATGTAGCCGGCCTCGTAGATATGGACGCAGTTCAGGCTTTCCGCAACCGCGGATTGACTCCGAACGCTCCAAGCCTGCGTGGCACAGCACAGAATCCCGATATTTTCTTCCAGCAGAAAGAAGCGGCTAACTCCTATTATGAAGCGGTTCCGGCTATTGTTGAGCATTACATGAATGAATATGGCAAGATTACCGGCCGTTACTATAAACCCTTCGTGTATCATGGCGCTCCTGATGCAGAGGAAATCATCATCTGCATGGGCTCTGTATATGAAACCGCCTGTGAAACAGTGGATTTCCTGAATAAAAACGGACGCAAGACCGGTGTGCTTCACGTTCACCTCTATCGTCCTTTCGTCGATGCTTTACTTCTGGATGCTATTCCTGAGTCTGTTAAGCGTATTGCAGTTCTGGACCGCACCAAAGAATCCGGTTCCACCGGTGAGCCGCTCTATCTTGATGTAGTAAAGGCTCTGTCCCGTACTCGTCCAGAGGTTGAAATTGTCGGCGGACGTTATGGTTTAGGTTCAAAGAACACGACGCCTTCACAGATAATGTCCGTATTTAATAACCTTGGATTGCCCGAGCCGAAGACGAATTTCACTATCGGTATCGTCGACGACGTCAGCTTCCTGTCTTTGCCTGAAGGCAAAGAAATTGATGTGACTGATGAAGCGACTTTTCAGGCGCGTTTCTGGGGTTTGGGATCTGACGGAACAGTCGGAGCTAACAAGAACTCCATCAAAATTATCGGAGACCATACTGACCAGTATGCTCAGGCATATTTCTCTTATGACTCAAAAAAATCAGGCGGAGTGACTATTTCAGACCTGCGTTTCGGTCATAAACTGATTCGCGCGCCTTATCTGGTTCACACAGCAGACTTTGTCGCTTGTCACACACCCGCTTATATTTACAACTACGACATGCTGACTCCTTTGAAGGAAGGCGGATCGTTCCTGCTGAACATTGCCTGGAGCGATGAGGAAATTGAAGAAAAACTGCCGGCTTCAGTTAAGCGTGCCCTGGCTGAACGTAACGCTGATTTCTACGTTATAGATGCAGCCAGCATTGCTGAAGAACTCGGCTTAGGCGGTCGAATTAACACCATCTGTCAGGCAGCCTTCTTCAAGATCAGTAACGTAATACCGGTCGAAGATGCAATTACCTACATGAAGGAAGCTATAGTTGCTTCTTACGGTAAGAGAGGCGAAGACATAGTCAAGATGAACTACAACGCTGTGGATGCCGGCATCTCTCAGGTAAGAAGGGTAGAAGTTCCTGAAAGCTGGAAGACGGCGACGGACGAAGTTGAAAAAGAACGCACCGCGCCTGACTTCATAAGTGATATCGCTGATGTCATGAACCGCCAGGAAGGCGATTCACTGCCTGTCTCAGCTTTTGTCGACCATGTAGACGGAACCTTCCCTCAGGGTACTTCCCGTTACGAAAAACGCGGAATTGCCTTTAACATTCCTCGCTGGATTCCGGAAAACTGTATCCAGTGTAATCAGTGTTCCTATGTCTGCCCGCACGCAGTTATTCGTCCTTTCCTTCTGAATGATGAGGAGAAGGCAAATGCTCCGGAAGGCTATGAGACTCTGACCGGAATGAAGCAGTACGATCAGTATCAGTTCCGTATTCAACCCTCAGCTCTTGACTGCACCGGCTGCGGCAACTGCGCAGAGGTGTGCCCGTCCAAGGAAAAGGCTTTGGTTATGGAGCCGCTCTCAGAGCAAATGGAGCAGGCTGCCAACTGGGACTATTCAATGACAGTAACTCGCAAAGAGAACCCGCTGAAGAAATTCTCCGTCAAGGGCAGCCAGTTTGAAGAACCGCTGCTTGAGTTCTCCGGTGCCTGTGCCGGTTGTGGCGAGACACCTTATGTGAAGCTCGTGACGCAACTCTTCGGTGATCGCATGATGATTGCTAACGCCACAGGCTGTACCTCAATCTGGGGCGGCTCAGCTCCGTCCATGCCATATTGTCCTAATAAAGATGGACATGGTCCTTCCTGGGCTAATTCACTGTTTGAGGACAATGCGGAATATGGTTTAGGTATGTACCTTGGCTATAAGCAAATACGTGCCCGCGCCCTTGAAATGGTAGAAGAACTGAGCAGATTTGATCTGCCTGCTGACTTGAGTGAAGCTCTGGCGGAATATCTTGAGTTCGCTCAGGATAGAGAACGCACACGCGAGGTCTCTGATCATCTGACTGAGACTTTGAAAACCAGCAAGCTTGATGGAGAAGCAAAAGAAATCTGTAAAGGTTTGCTTGATCTTTCTGATTATTTGATGCTGCGCTCACAATGGATCATCGGTGGAGACGGCTGGGCTTATGATATAGGCTACGGCGGTCTGGACCATGTTCTGGCCAGTGGCGAAAACGTCAATGTTCTCGTCCTGGATACGGAAGTGTATTCCAATACCGGCGGTCAGGCTTCCAAGGCCACACCGTTAGGTGCTGTCGCTCAGTTCGCGGCCGGCGGTAAAGAACGTCAGAAGAAGGATCTGGGCCTGATGGCCATGTCCTACGGTTACGTCTACGTCGCGCAGGTTGCAATGGGAGCTAATCACAACCAGACTTTGAAAGCCTTGCGTGAAGCTGAAGAGTATGACGGACCATCTTTGGTCATCGCTTACGCGCCCTGCATCAACCACGGTATCCGTGGCGGCATGGTTCTCTCTCAGCAGCGTGAAAAAGACGCGGTTGAGACCGGTTACTGGCATCTCTATCGTTACAACCCCGAATTACAGGGTGAAGAAGGTCAGAACGCTTTCGTTCTCGACTCCAGGGAGCCAAAACGGGATTACACCGAATTCCTCAAGGGAGAGGTGCGTTACACTTCTCTGGCTCACAAGTACAGTCCGGAAAAAGTGGACGAGATCTTCGCCAAAGCGCGAGATGCAGCGGGTCGTCGCTACAAGACCTACCAGCGTCTGGCTGCAATCGAAGACTAGGCTTGTTCTAAGCCATCCAGATTTGATAAGATTGAAGAGAGCCGGATCATCCGGCTCTCTGTTTCAGATGCAAGGAGAATAATATTGCGCATTATCCGCAATCGCAACTCAACTTTCAGCGACACAGCTGTACCCGATCTTTTTATCCATGACTTTATGGTCAGGCTGGATGGAGATGCGGTAAAGTGTTATCTCTTGCTTTTGAGTGTTGCCGAAAATGGATCACGCGTAATGACCTCCGAAGATATGGCAGCGCGTCTCGGCTTCCCCGGCAAAAAGGCCGATGAACTTCTGCAGCAACTTCAGGCTGAAGGCCTGATCAGCATCAGTCAGCACGACATCAGACTGGAAGATATAAAGGCCAAAGAGCTTGAGCGGCGCTTCCGTCCCAAGGAAACTGCACCGCCCAGCGACATCATTGAGCGTGAGAAGAAACATGAGGGCCGCGAGCAGATTATCAACGAAATTAATATGACCTTTTTCCAGGGGACAATGACCTACACCTGGTACGAGCTGATCGACTATTGGTTTGATCATCACAGTTTTGAGCCGGCTGTCATGTACTCACTCTTCCAGGAAGCAGCTAATGCGAATGCTTTGCGCACAACAGCCTACATCAGACGCATCGCCGAGGACTGGTCGCAGGCAGGCATTAAGACCTACGATCAGCTGAATGTCTATTACGAGCGCTTTTTGGAGAAAAAACAATTGCAGGCTCTTGTGGCGAAAAATCTGAGAAGGCGTTTATCCGAACCTGATAATCTCCTGATCGTGAACTGGATGGATGAGTACGGTTACTCAGTCCCCATAGTGGAGGAAGCCTTGCAGAAACTGACCGGCGCCAGCAGCCCCAGCGTCAAATACCTTGATTCAATACTCAGTGAGTGGCATGCTGCAGGTTTGCAGACAGTGGAAGAAATTCGTGAGTATGAGAAAAATTACCAAACGAGGCGGGCCGGCAAGAAGAAGGGCGAATCCAAAACCCCGGGAGACTTCACAGTAAGTAAAGAGAGCGAAGCAGAAGTAGAGCGAATCAGCCAGGAGCTGGCACGGCGTATTCCCAGACCTCGCCTGAAAAACTCTGATGACGCCGGTAACGAAGAGGAATAGATCAATGTCTCAACTGGAAAAACGCATTAACAGAGATTTGGCTGCGATATATTCCCGGCGCCGAGTGTTGGCGGAAAAACGCTGTGAGCTGAAGCGAGCTCAGGTGTATCAGCAGTATCCGGAACTTGAAGCTATAGATCGAAGAATACAAAAGGCAGGAATTTCTGAACTTTATCGCTCTTTGGGGGATGATTGTGATGATCACTGTCTTGAAAGTGTAATTCGCGAACGTGAAGACTTTATGAAGTCCAGGGGGATTGAAGTTGATTACGACAGTCCTGAATACTACTGCACTCTCTGTAATGATTCCGGCAGTCTGCCCAGTGGCGAGTGGTGTCCATGCCGCAGGCGCCTTTTCCAAAAGGAAATAAGCAGATATTTACCGATTCCATTTCAGGAGGACGCCAAGTTCGCTAATTTCAATCTGAACCTTTTCTCTGATCAGGCGAAAGAAGATGGACTGTCCCCGCGTGAACACATGAGCAGGCTGCGAAACGAGATTGTATTCTACACGAGACATTTTTCGCAGGTCCAAGACCAGAACTTACTTTTCTCCGGACAGGCGGGAACTGGTAAAACCTTCCTCATGCAGTCGATCGGCCGCGAAGTACTGGATATGGACTATTCTGTTCTTTATGTGACTGCGCCGATAGCGTTTGAATGGATGAAGACGATGTCTGTGCTGCGGCAATCCTATAATCCTGATCGGGCAAAGTTTGAGGAAATGGAACTATTGACTGATGCACTGATGTCCGTGGATCTCTTGCTCTTGGATGATCTGGGCAGCGAAATCAGCGCCAGCTGGACGGTGACTGACAATACTCCGAATTTTCTCACACTATTGGATACGCGCCTGCACAAATCTTTGCACAGTATTATAGCTACTAACCTCAGTGAGAAGGACCTGCACTCAACCTATGACAAACGCACTTATAGCCGTCTCATGGGAGATTATATTTTCTACCGTTTCCCCGATGATGATATTCGTCTCAAACAACGACATCATGGGCAATAATGCAAGTTGAAGGGGGAGCGGACAGTATGCGCTGCGGTATCGACATTATCCAGATTAAACGAATAGAGCGCGCAGTTGAGCGAGGTGGCCAGCGCTTCCTGGAACGCGTTTTTACTCCTGCAGAGTTAAGCATATGCCAGAACTCAATCCAGCGCCTTGCCGGACGTTTTGCGGCTAAAGAAGCGGTATCCAAGGCACTTGGTACCGGATTCTGGAGTGAAGGTGTCAGCTTGCATGATCTCGAGGTGCTCAGCAGTGAGTCGGGAGAACCGGAACTGCATCTTTATGGCGCCGCCCTGAAGCGTTATAAAGAAATGAAAGTGTATGACATCGCTCTCAGTATTTCTCACGAAAAAGACTACGCCGTGTCCATATGCGTTTTAAATACTGCTGCAGCAAATCCTGTGGCCGAAGCTGAGTCAATGAACAATGAAAAAAGCTGATTCCAACGATAAAAATAAAAAAATCTCGATAAAACACAGGCCTGTTGCCAGGGAAGATATTTTCGTAGACAAAGGCAGGGATCCGCATGTCCTCAAGAATCTTTACGTAACACCCAAACAGAAAAAGTTGCCGCCGTGGTTGATCCCGCTGTCAATTATTATATTTTTGCTTCTGGCCGTTTTTGTTTTGCTGCCTGCCTTGCTGTCAGATGCTAATGCGGAAGTGCCTCAGAAAACTGATGCTCCGCTGCAAACAGAACACGTGGTTACATATGCCGGGGTGGGGGATACCGCTGTTCTTAAGCGAACCTCAGCTTTTGTTTTTGCTGACTCAGATAAGGCTTCCACTCATGTTACTGAGCTCCTGCTCAATGAATCAGTTGTAATTACCGATACTTCACGACGTGACTGGCTCGGTGTTGACTTGGGTGATGGACTTTCAGGCTATGTGGAAAGAAGCGCCCTGACAGCCGATATATCGTCTTTGTCGCCGGATAATGTCCTGATGAAGGTCATCATCAGGGATCCCTTTAAACGTGTCATGTCGCACGCCAGAGGGGGTACTTTGCTTGTCGAGGCGCCTATGGGTACGGTTCTTTATGCTGATTATCACAACAACGGTCTGCTGCGGGTGAAATTACCTGAAGGACAGCTGGGCTGGATGAATACGCAAGGTGTATTCCTGCTCGAAGCGGAAGCAGATCTGCCTTTGGTGGATAAGTTCGGACAAAGCTTTATTTCCACAGCTGTTGCCTTTGAACATTCAGCTTATATTCCGGGAGGACAAACAAAGCGCGGGATTTCAACTGCCGGAGCTGTCAGACTGTCAGCTCTCCTCAATGGTCTGGAACTGCCGCGTACACCAGAACAACTGATGCAGGTGGGTGAAAATGTAAATCTTCCGAGAACTTCAGCTCAGCCCGCGATTATGTATCTGCGCCCGGGTGATCTGGTGTTCTTTCATGAAAAGGCTGATGAGCAGGCTTTTGACCTGATGGCATTGTGCCTGAACGGGGAGAGACTTCTCCTGGGCTTGAACAACAGAGCAAGCATGCAGATCATTAAGTTTGATTCCAATACCGCATTGCAGCTCTCTGAACGGATTATGACAGTTCGCCGGCTGGATGAGATAAGCGACTGATTTGAGCAAATTCCACTTGCGAATGGTCCCTGACTATGCTAATATCTTTGTTGCGCGTTCAGCGCGAATACTTCTCCGGGATTTGTTCCTTGGGGCGTGACAGGAGGTAAAAGCATGGCCAAGTGTGAAGTATGCCAGAAAGATATGTTTTTTGGTAGAAAAATCAGCATTACACGTTCGCAGATTTCTCGCCGTGCCAAGAATCGTCAGCGCGCAAACATTAAAAGAGTGCGCGTAATGGTTGACGGCACTCCCAAGAGAATGAACGTTTGCGCAAACTGCCTTAAGAGTGGCAGAGTTGAGCGAGCCTAAGCTCTAGGCAAACATAAAATATTCTAAATAATAGACCGGCCTGCTTTGAATTTAAAACGGCCGGTCTTTTTTTGGCAAAAAAAAAGGGGGCTGCCCGGCCCCCTGGATACACTCTAACTTGCTTCTTTTTCAGCTTTGGCTGCTGCTTCTTCGGCCTCTTTCTCGGCTTTCGCTGCTGCCCTTAAGGCTTTCTCTTCTGCCATGCCTTTAAGCAGACCCTCGCTTATGGAGTTGGTCGGACACACCTTGACGCATTCTCCGCAGTGAATGCAGATTTCCTGATCTATCACAGCCAGGTTATCCTCCATGTGAATGGCGTCAACCGGGCAGGCCTTGATACAGAGACGGCACGCAATACAGCCGATTTTGCAGTTTTTGCGTGTCGCAGCGGCGGGCCAGTGGTTGCGGCAGCTGTTTACTGTGGCCAATTCGTGTTTCGGAATCAGGCTGATTAAATCCTTCGGACAGGCAATGACGCATTTGCCACAGGCTGTACAGTTTTCACTATTGACATGGGCAAGTCCGTCATCGATCCAGATCGCATCGAACTCGCAGACATCATAACAGTCACCGAAACCAAGGCAGCCGTAGGTGCAGGAATTCGGTCCTGCGAAGAGACCTGTTGCTGATGCGCAGTTGGGTGTGCCGGTGTATTCATATCTTTTCGTTGTATACTCACCGCTGCCCTGACAAAAGACGTAAGCGACCTGGGGTATATACTCCTGAGGAGCAGTACCCAGTGTCAGCGCTACAGCTTCCGCTGTTTCAAGTCCTCCGGCTGTGCACTTTGACGTGTTGCTGTCTTCACCCGAAGCAAGAGCGCTGGCATAGCCGAGACAGCCTGAATAACCACAGCCTCCGCAGTTTACTCCCGGCAGGACTGAGTTTAATTCCTCCACCATGGGATCTTCTTCCACTGAGAAGAAACGAAATACCAGAACAATGACTATGCCGAGCAGCAAAGCTGTGCCACCACCGATGAGTGCCGGCATAAGAATATTACTAGATTGTAAAACAATTAATTCCATATTTACTCCTTATTCCCACGCAATAGAAAGTGCTTTTCTCTTAAGAGAAAAGATTTTCAATTACGCCTCCGAAACCCATAAAGGCTACAGACAGTATTGATGCAGCCACCAGTGTCGAAGGCAGCCCCTTAAAAGATTCGGGAATATCTGATGTCTCAAGTTTTTCGCGAACACCAACGAAAAGGAACATAGCTAAGGTGTAGCCTAAACCTGCTCCCAGAGAACTCATAATTGCGTTTACGAAAGAGTAGGACTCCTGGATATTGATCAGCATTACACCGAGAATGGCGCAATTAGTTGTGATCAGCGGCAGGAATATACCCATGGCATCGTAAAGCGGAGGCATTACCTTGCGTATTACTGCTTCAAGTACCTGTACTGTAGCTGCAATAACGAGTATAAAAATTACCGTCTGCAGATATCCTAAACCGGCCGGTTCCAGCAGAAAATAATAGATAGGGTAGGTGACTGCGGTTGATACCAGCATGACAAAAATGACCGCCACACTCATTCCCATTGAGTTTTTCAGATCTTTTGTCAGACCCAGGAATGAACACACGCCCAGGAAACGAGATAATACCAGGTTGTCGATCAAAATAACACTGAATAGAATTTTAAACATATCTTGCATATCAACCCCTCCTTAGTCTTTATCGCTGGAAGAGCTGCTGCGCTCACCAGGTTTTGTCATAGGTTCAGGTACGCTGCCTTCGGAAATGGCAACTGCTTCTGAGCCTTCACTGGCTGCCGAGGCAGCGACGAAAGGTGCGTCAGTACGCTCGCTGATGCTGCCCGGATAATTTCTGCGATCCATGATGTCATCAGGTTTGCGAGAGTACCACAGATGGTTCAACTTGTTGAAGAGCGCCACCAAAACGCCGAAGATGGCAAAGCCTCCCGCAGGTAATCCGAAAATGCCGATAGGCTGCAAGCCGCCTTCGCTGATCCAGGGCATTTGAAGACCGAAAAATGTACCGAAGCCTAAGATTTCACGCAGGCCACCCATTAACAGCAATGCCAGAGTGAAACCAACTCCCATGCCTAAGGCATCCATGATAGAAGCCAAAATACCATTACGGTTGGCGAAAGCTTCCGCCCGACCCAGGATGATGCAGTTAACTGTAATCAGTGGGATAAAGATACCCAAACTTTGGTCAAGTTCCGGAGTGTATGCCTTTAAGAGGAATTGAACAATGGTGACCAAAGAGGCGATGATGGTTATATAGGCCGGAATGCGTACGCTGTCCGGTATGACTTTGCGCAAGGCTGAGATTACAACGTTCGACATTAATAGGACAAACGTGAACGCTACACCCATTCCCAGTCCGTTGATGGCAGAAGTTGTGACAGCTAAAGCAGGACAAGTTCCGAGAACAAGAACGAATAGAGGGTTTTCTTTGACGATGCCCTTTATGAATTCATATGAAAGTGATTTATTCTTATTAGCCACATTGTTCTCCTATCTAAGACCCAGCATCTGACTTACAGCCTCGTTGGCTGCATTGATGCCTTTAATAACAGCATTGGATGAAACGGTTGCGCCGCTGATGACGTCCACTTCAAAACCTGCGTTCGGGGTAGTGCTAATGTTGTCTCTTGCATTGAACCCGCTGAACTGCTGAGTAAATTCCTCATCTTTAGCAACCCTGTCTCCAAGGCCTGCTGTCTGTGTACTGGCATCTATAGTCAGTCCGACTGAATTCCCCTCGAGATCATAGCCCAGCATCAGACCAACTGCACCGCCATAACCGACAGGGTTCGCTGTAATCAGAATTCCGACGGTTTCACCGTCTTCTTCCACCAGAAATACTTCCTGAATCAGGCTGCCCTCTCCACTCAGGTCAACGGCATTGCCACCTTCGAGCGAAGCACCGGCATTTTCCAGATCTTCGGCAGGGAAGCTATCCGCCTCGGTGAAGATGATTCGTTTGTTCGCATCTTCCATATATTGAATCTGCTTTGCTCTGGCATCTGCTGTGACATATTCTGTCAAGGCAAGCAGGGCGACACTTATGATTGCAATTATTGTCAGTATTACAGCCGGCATGAAACCGCGATCGATAAATTGAATGCTCTTATCGTTCTCTGAATTAGACGGCTTTTTTGCTTTTTTTGCCATAATTTCCTCCAATCGTTTTGTGGGCTGTCCAGCGTTCAATATGTGGTGTGAGAATATTCATCAAGAGTATTGAATAGGACACTCCTTCCGGCATGTTACTGTACATCCTCAGGAGGAAGGTAAGCACACCGGCCCCAAATGCGAAAATGACCTGTCCCGTAACAGTTGTCGGTGAGGTCACATAGTCAGTCATCATAAAGAAGGCTGCCAGCACCAGAGCGCCGCTCAGAAGGTGATAGAGCGGGTCACCACCCACCAGGGCGATTAAGCCAACTGTGGTTCCCATGTATACCAGTGGAATCCAGAGATTTATCACTCCTCTGATCAGCAGGTACAGAGCTCCGATCAAAAGGGCGAGGATACAGGTTTCTCCGATACTTCCGGCATGTGTGCCCAGAAAAAGATCCAATGTGGGAATTTTTCCGGCGGACAAACCCAG
>JAQWBU010000093.1 GCA_028706195.1 Eubacteriales bacterium | reverse complement strand
TTTTGTATGAATGTCGCTGGTAATTGTCGGGGTCAAATTCTTTAACCTCTGACACAATCTGGTCAATGATTTGCTGATCGGATTGTGAACTTTCAAGCTCTGTGCTCAGTTCAACAAACATGCGTGATGCTGAATTAAGCTGTGAAATAGTCAAAACTTCAGAATTCTCAAGTTCAACTATCAGCGCGTGCCTGTTTCCCGCCTCATTAAACGACAAGCCCTGTGGACTTCCCGGATACATGGCCAGAGTGCTGCGGCGATCAATATAATCGCCTTGCGGCAATTCGCTGGCTTTATGTATGTGACCCAAAGCCAGATAGTCAAGGTCGCTTTGTTTAATCAGCTGCGAGGGCAAGGGATTATAAGCACCTGCGGGGGCGGAACCGGCCAGAAATTCACCATGCACTAAACCAATTTTATTCGCCAGCGGCGCAGCTGTTGCCTGCTCATCTTCCACAGAATCCCGACCGTCATAGAGCAGAACCGCTTCTTCCGCTCCCACCTCCGGCAAGATGGTCGTCGTTTGATAGAGGGACGAGAAGCTGATGCCCCAGACAGAAGTATCCAGTTCCCGGAAATCGAGGCGAAGCATCCTGTCAGCAGGGAAAACATAAAGCTGCGGAATCTGCGGAAATACAGTCGCATAAGGAGAAGCGGACGAATATGGATCATGGTTTCCTGCAACCAGCAGGATTGGATAAGAACGTTCGCGAGCCAGCAAATCGTAGACTCGCTTCAACTCGCGATCCTCAATTTCCGCCATCTCCAGAAAATCACCGGCGATTAAAAAAAGATCAATGTCTTCGCCGGCGGCCTTTTGCAGCAAACTATCAAAACTTTGAATAAGAGCTTCCTGGAAATCCGGGGAGTCTTGTCCCAACGAACGCATCCGGCTTCCCAGATGCAAATCTGCTGTATGTAATATTTTCACAGTCATAAAAACACTCCTCCTTACTATACTATCTTAATTTGATCCCCCCTGGATGTGAACATCATGCTAAACTGATTGCATGTCAAAAAGAGCCAATAAACATAATTACGATTTCGAAAATAAGAAAGCGAAGCGCCGGAAGTACGAAGTAAAGCATGAGCGATCATGTGGAGCTATAGTTTTTCGGGAAATAGATAATGAACTGCGCGTTCTGCTGGTACAGCACAGCGCCAGCCATTGGTCTTTCCCCAAAGGACATGTGGAGTGCGGTGAAACCGACTGCGAAACAGCTATTCGCGAGGTCAAGGAAGAAACCGGCATCGATATTGAGATCATTTCTGATTTCTCACGTGCATCCACCTATTCGCCCTATCCGGGTGCTCAGAAAACGGTCACCTTTTTCATTGGAGAATATCTTGGCGGCAGCTTACGCCCTCAGCTCGAGGAAGTACAACGCGTTGCCTGGCTAAAGCCGGAAGACAGTATGAAGTACCTTGTTTTTGACCGGGACCGTGAAATATTCAGTGATGCTTTGCAGGAGATCGCTTATAAAGGGAATCCTAACTCTGAGAGCAAAGAAGACTAAACTTTCTCACTAATGCGAAATAGACGCATAGCGTTTTCGCTTGTCTTCTGTGCCATTTCTGCTGTAGATACTTCTTTTATTTCTGCAGCCTTTTCACCCACGTAAGTCAGATATGAAGACTCATTTCGTTTCCCGCGATAGGGAACCGGTGTCAGATAGGGCGCATCTGTTTCCAGTAAGAGTCGCTCCATTGGTGTTTTGCTCAAGGCCGCTCTGGCATCAGCGCCATTTTTGAATGTGATCGGACCGTCGAATCCGATCATGAAACCCATGGCGATAAACTCAGGCAGCACCGTCACGCTATCTGAGTAGCAATGCATGACCCCGATCTCAGAATCGCCCCAGCTCCGTTGGAGCAGTCCCTTACGGCGGGCAGCTCTTAAAATGGTCAGAGTGTCCTCGGTGGCCTTCCTGGTATGAACAATGATTGGCAGATCGAATCTAGACGCTAATTCTAACTGCCGGCCAAAGACCTCACGCTGCACTTCCGCCGGTGAATGCATGTAGTGGTAATCCAGACCGATTTCGCCGATTGCGACTATGATGTTTTCTTGCCCGTCTTTTTTCCGGGCACGGTCGGATGCAATCAGCGCCGCAATCTCAGCTCCTGAATCTGCATTCCAAGCGGAAGCCTCATGCGGGTGATAACCCACAGAAGTATAAAGACAAGGCAGCCTGCCCTTGTTCTGAGTTAGAGCTAAGTCATAAGCATTTTTGCTGTCAGCGAGGTCTGAAGTTGCCAGGAGGATACGATTAACACCGGCCGCCGCAGCCCGCTCCAAAACTTCCTGCCTGTCTTCATCGTAGGCTTGGTCTTGCAGATGAGAATGAGAGTCGAACCACATTATTATTTGTCCAATTTTTCTATAGCAGCCAACTCAGCTTCAACATCTATACGCGGGAAAATTGCTTTCCCTTTTTGTACGACAAAGTCATCCTGATAGAGACCGGCCTGAGCGGCTGATTCCCAGCTGCTGAGTGCAGCATCTGTCTCGGGACCGGCTGCAGTGATACCCAATTGTTCACGCATTTTTGCCGGAGTATACACCATGAAAGGTGAAATCCAGACGGCTACGCGGCGCAGGACATCCGCTAATGTATAGAGAACAGCTGCCAAACGCGCCCGGGAATCTTCTTCTTTCGCAAGAATCCAGGGTGTGGTCATGTCAATATATTTGTTGCTCTGACTGATCAGGCGCCAAATAGCTTCCAGGACCAGTGAGAACTCCATTTTTTCAAAATGCTGCTCGACTTTGCCTGCTGTCTCGTAAGCAAGTTCAGTCAAATCCGTATCGATATCCAAAAAGCCCTTATCAGCCGGGAAGCCTTTTGGGAAAGACTGTGTGATCATGGCGACCACGCGGCTTAAGAGATTGCCCAGGTCATTGGACAGATCACTGTTACTTCTCTTAATCAGGGCTTCCGTTGAGTAGCTGCCATCAGAGCCGAAGGGGAATTCGCGCAGGAGGAAATAACGTAATGCGTCCAGACCGTAGCGCTCCACTAGAACCTTCGGATCAACCACGTTGCCTTTGGACTTTGACATCTTTCCACCCTCGAATAGGAGCCAGCCATGACCGAAAACCTTCTTCGGAAGCGGCAGTTCAAGAGCCATCAGGATCGCAGGCCAGATCAATGAGTGGAAACGCATGATTTCCTTACCCACCAAATGCACATCTGCCGGCCAGTATTTCTTGAACTCCTCTGTTTCCTCCGGATAACCCAAAGCGGTTATATAGTTACAGAGGGCATCCACCCAGACATAGGCGATGCTGTTTTCATCAAAAGGCAGCGGGACTCCCCAGGAAAAATTGGAACGTGAGACAGCGAGATCTTCGAGACCGACTTTAAGGAAATTATTAATCATTTCATGCGCGCGTGAAGCCGGCTCAACAAAGTCGGAATGTTCGCTGAACAGTTCCTTCAAACGATCCTCGTATTTTGACAGACGGAAGAAGTAGCTCTCTTCACGGGTCCTCTCGACCGGGCGGTGGCAATCCGGACACTTACCATCCTCTAATTGAGCTTCAGTCCAGAAGGATTCACAGGGCGTACAATACCAGCCTTCATAAACTCCTTTATATATATCGCCTTTCTCGTAGAGTTTAGCAAAAATATCCTGAACCGCCTTAACATGTCCGGAATCGGTAGTACGGATGAAGCCATCATAATCGACATGCATCAAGGTCCATAGATCTTTAATCTTTACTACCATCTGATCGACAAATTCCTGAGGTTCCAACCCGCGCTCCCGAGCAACCTCTTCAATCTTCTGACCATGTTCATCTGTCCCGGTCAGGAAGAAAACGTCATATCCGCGCAGGCGCTTATATTTGGCCATCGTATCAGCGGCAACCGAACAATAGGCGTGGCCTATGTGCAGATCATCACTGGGATAATAAATGGGTGTTGTAATGTAAAAAGTTTCGCGTGGCATAATGGCTCCTTAGTAAGCACTCAGCTGATGCCGACTGCCTTATTCATAACGCTCAGTTTAACAAATTTGACTAGAGATAGTCTAATGCGAACTGATTAGTACTTGCGCTCTATAAGTCATTTTCAACTTCCAGTGCTAAATCATAGAGACGTCGCTGTTCTACACCGGTGATCTTGGACAATATTTTTGCAGCTTGTTTGGTTCTTACTCTCTCTGTTAACAGTTGACGCAGCAAATTTCGCAGTTCTTCATCAGAGAATTCTTCCACAATGGTATCCGTGCGTCTTTCAAAAGCGTTGACACCTTCCAGGACAAGAGTAAACTCCCCTCGCGGTTCGACCGTTTCGTAATAGCGTGAGGCTGACATCACATCAAGGTAGAGATACTCTTCATACTCCTTTGTCAGTTCACGCGCTATCGTTAAGCGACGCTCAGCTAAACCCTCTTGTTCCATTGCGGCCAGAGTTTTAGCCAGACGATGTGGAGATTCAAAAAAGACGACCGTGTACTCTTCCTGTGCAAGTTTCTCAAAAAACTCATCGCGCTTGCGGCCTTTAGGCGGGGCGAAGCCGAGAAAGACAAAGCGGGAAGGATCCAGGGCTGATGCTGCCAATGCAGTCAAAATGGCCGAGGGGCCGGGTAAGGATACAACTTTAATATTACGCTCGATCGCTTTGCGGACCAGACTGGCTCCGGGGTCGGAAACGCAAGGTGTTCCTGCATCTGAGATTACAGCTACCGATTTGGCGTTCTCAACCAAATCATTCAAAATCTGCTCATCCCTCTGATCCGCATTTTGCTCATAATAGCTGATGAGATCATTGCCAATGCCGACAGAAGATAAGAGTCGGGCTGCTCTGCGCGTATCTTCCGCCGCTATGTAATCAACGCTCTCCAAAATAGATCGCGCACGCGGGCTTAAGTCATCCGGATTTCCCAAAGGAGTGGGCACCAAATAGAGCGTCCCGCATATGCTGATATTGCCGCCAAAGTCCTCATGTGCGCATATATTTGTCACTATTAACAACCTTTCTAAAAATGCCTGAAAGAGTGAAACTCATACAAAATTGAATATCTGTGAGTATATTAACTTAGAAGGAGAATCTTTGCGGTGTCAAAACCGACTATTTCAAACAGAGTGAGTTGTTCAATATTTCACCACAAAAAAAAGCGGCGGGTGATCCCGCCGCAGAAAATATTTTTTAAAGTGTTTATTCTTCTGAAATGCAGTCTACAGGGCAGACTTCAACGCAGGAAGCGCAGTCTGTGCACAGGTCTGCATCGATTACGTAATGTTCATCGCCCATGGAGATTGCGCCTTCAGGGCACTCATCTTCGCATGCTGCGCAAAGGATACATTCTTCACTAATTACATGTGGCATTAATATTCCTCCTTATATTTAATAATGCTTGTTAGATCAAGTATCAACCTAGGAAAGTTTAACACTTTTATTAACTGTGTTCAAGCAATAAATGATCAGCTTAATTCATCAGCTTTATAGCTTTTACTCACTCTTTCATCGTCTTTTTCAAAAGACACAGTAACCTTTTCTGTCAATAGACTGACATCATGGACTACACCGGGACCGTCAGGCGTATTTACTTTGTCATTTCTCTTGGGCAGACGCCGTCTGGCTTCAGCATAAGCTTCCTGTTCATAATTAAGGCAGCAAAGCAAACGTCCACAGGCTCCGGATATTTTTTCCGGATTCATGGAGAGATTCTGTTCTTTCGCCATCTTGATGGATACCGGCTGAAATTCATTCAGAAAGGTAGAACAGCAAAATTCCCGCCCGCAGCAGCCGAGGCCACCACACATGCGGGCCTCATCGCGAACTCCAATTTGTCGCAATTCTATGCGGCGACGAAATATAGCCGCCAGATC
>JAQWBU010000012.1 GCA_028706195.1 Eubacteriales bacterium | reverse complement strand
ACGAATCCTTCAGCAGTGGTCTTTTATCTGAACGGCAATATACCAGACCCGATGTGTGGCGGGATCATCAGGTTCCGTCAGTTCTCTTGTCGGGACATGAGGCTCGTATAAAACGACACCGCAGCCATGACAGCTTATGGCAGACAATACAGATGAGACCGGATCTGCTGGACAATGTGGATTTAGGCTATGATCAGATAAAAGATTTTCTGCTCTGGCTGGAAGAAGAAGTAAACTAAACAAGCTTGCAGATTGGCTTGAAGACCTTGAATTAATCTGTTAGAATGCTAAAGATTTGTGGGATGGTCCGCTGCAATTGCGTGCATGAACATCTCTAAAGTAGAAAAAGGAGGTACGCAATATGGACTTAATTAAAGCGGTAGAGCAATCCCAGCTGAAAGGCGATTTCGACTATATTGAAATAGGCGACCGTGTAAATGTTCATCTCAGAATTACGGAAGGCGCTCGTGAGCGCATCCAGATCTTTGAGGGAACAGTTATCGCCCGAAAGGGTACGGGACTGAGCGAGACCATTACTGTGCGTCGAGTGTCATATGGTGTCGGCGTGGAAAGAGTATTTCCACTACATTCACCCAAGATCGCTGAAGTCGAAGTACTGCGCAAAGGTAAAGTGCGTCGGGCTAAGTTGTATTACTTGCGCGGCCGTGTCGGCAAACGCACTCGCGTAAAGGAACGTCTGGTCAGCAAAAAAGAAGATTAAATGCAATGATTGACCCAGATTCAACTGAGCAATTTGCCTTTATGAAGCTAGTAGATAAGGACGGTCAACACCGTCCTTTTTCTTTTTAAGGAGACCCAGATGGCTGAGAACAACGATAGACAGATCCAGTGGTATCCGGGCCATATGGCGCGCTCTACCAGACAAATTAGGGAACAGCTAAGTCGTGTAGATTTACTGGTCGAAGTTGCTGACGCCAGAATCCCACTCAGCAGCAGAAATCCTCTGCTTAGAGATTTATCGCAGAATAAAGAACATTTACTGATACTATCCCATGCGGATCTGGCGGATCCACAAATCACTGATGCCTGGCTCAATTATTTCAGGCAGAAGGAAGAGATCAGAGCACTGGTTCTGTGTCTGAATTCAGCAGCTGATCTGGCAAAATTACGCAAAGAGCTCCAGAATTTTCACTTGCCATATCTAAAGAAGGCCCAATACAAGGGCCGGCAGGCCAGAGCTTTGCGCATTCTGGTCGGCGGAGTACCCAATACCGGTAAATCAACTCTGATAAATGCGTTGATAGGTAAACGCAGCACTGCTGTGGAATCAAGACCCGGTGTGACCAGATCCATTCGCTGGCTGAGGGTCGGCACTGAGTTCGAACTACTGGATTCTCCCGGCTTGCTGGAGCCGAAAATATCTTCAGACAGTGCCGCCTTCGCTTTAGCTGCCACTGGAGCCATCAAAGATGACATTTTGCCACTGGAAGATCTGGCATTTCGGCTTTTCAGAGAGATCCATGCCCACTATCCGGCTGAACTGACCGAACGTTATGAGTTAGCTCCTGATGCTGATGTAGATCCGGATGATATAGAATATTTCTATGATCTATACCAGGAAGCGGCTAGTCATAAAGGGTGTATTTTAAGTGGCGGCCGCATTGATACTGAACGTTTTGCCCGCATGCTCCTGGGAGATTTTCGCTCCGGAAAAATCGGCAGAATCAGTCTGGAGAGACCATCATGAGCAAGATAAGAATCAGCGACAGGGACCGTGAACGCTATGAGAAAATGTCTCAGATTGAAGCTTCTTACAGAAAACAAGGTTATAGTCTGATTGCAGGAGTTGATGAAGTTGGCAGGGGACCTCTGGCAGGACCGGTTTTCGCAGCAGCCTGCATTTTGCCTTCAGACAGGAAATTTCTCGGACTGAACGACTCCAAGAAGATGACGGCAAGACGGCGCGAAATTCTGTACGAAGAGATTGTGGAAGGTGCGATAAGCTGGCATGTTGCTTCCGTTTCAGCAGCTGAAATTGATGAAATCAACATTTTGGAAGCAAGCCGTCTGGCTATGGTTAAGGCCCTGAAGGGATTATCGCTTGAACCTGACCTTGCCTTAATCGATGCCGTCAGTCTGAAAGGTTTTCCCTATCCGGTATTGGCTAAAGTACAAGGTGATGCAAACTGCAATGTTATTGCTGCAGCTTCCGTTTTGGCAAAAGTCAGTCGTGATCGTCTGATGTGTAAATATGATGAACTGTACCCGGAATATGCCTTTGCCAGCAACAAAGGTTATGGCACAGCTGAACATATTCAGGCTTTGCAGGAGCATGGTGCCTGTCCCTTGCATCGTCGCAGTTTTTTGAAAAACTTCTCCATCAAAAAGCAGCGTGCCTGGCGTACCGGAGAACAAACTGAATCTTATGTCGCCTCTTTTCTTGTGGAAGAGGGATTCCGGCTTGTGGGACGCAGAGTTAGAATACAAAATTTGGGTGAATTGGATTTGGTTGCTGTCCGTAATAAGACGCTTTACGTTATTGAAGTCAAGGGCAGGAGCAAGTCAGATGCTTTTGGTGGTGCTTTAAATGCACTGTCATCTAGACAAGTATCCCGTATCAAGGATTGCGCCAGCGCATTTGCTATTCAGCATCAACTTGATGACATGCCGATCGAATTGCTCTACGCCGCCTGCGAATTGAGCCAGGATGGCAGGGTAGAGGAGATGCACTTAGTACCCATCGACTGATTCAATTTTTCTTTACAGCTTTGTCGCGCAAGTCTGCCATGGGTTATCATGTTATTACAGCATATCGAATATTTTATTAATTGTATTATCTTGTGGCTATGATAAGATGTAAGGACCAGCTTGAGGAGGCGAACCCATGAAACTTGATAAGCATAGTAGTACCCCGCTATACGCTCAATTGCGTGAACTGATCGTAGAACGTATTCAAGACAACACCTATAAACAGGGCGAACGCATTCCTTCCGAAATGCAATTTTGTGAGGAACTTGATTTGTCGCGACCTACTGTTCGACAAGCTATTTCCGAATTAGTCTCTGACGGTATTCTGGAAATCCAAAAGGGACGGGGGACCTTCGTGGCAAAACAGCCTGAACGCTTGCGTATCCCTCATTTCAACGCATTGACCTTCAGCTTTTTGAATCTTACAACTTACGAAAACATCGGTTTGCAGCCTATCAATCTGATTGAGCCTAATGCTGAGCTGGATGAGGTCTTCGGTTTCAGCGAGAAAAGACATCCTGGCTATTGGCTGGCTAAATGGCCGATCGTTTATGATGACGTCGTTCACGGCTGGTGTACTTCAACCATACCGGTGCAGATTTTCCCTGACTTGGGTCAGGCTATTTCCTCGGGGAAGCGTATGCTGGATGTTAAATCCAATAAGTACGCTCATTTGCCTGTTAAAGGAAGCGTCAGCCTCCTGGCACGCCCGGCACGAAATATTGAAGCCCAGATGCTGGAGATACCGCGACGCAACATTGTTTTGGCAGTCGAAGGCCCGCTTTTTGGCAGAAACGGTAATACTTGTGAGTTTTTGCGCACAGCTTTGCGCACGGATATGCTAAGCTTAGAAATCAATTAATATTTAATTAATAATATCGAATAAGAGGTAAACGTGAGTAAGTATTTTGACTACACAGCAAGTGCTCCTATAAAACAGAATGTCCTGGATAATTACATCTTAAATACTCGGAAATGCTATGCCAATCCGACATCTTCACATTTATTTGGTCTGGAAAGCCGCAAACTTATTGACGAAGCTCGTCAAAAAATTGCCAAAACACTGGATTGCAATGAATCTGAAATTATCTTCACTTCCGGCGGCAGCGAAGCGATAAATACTGCCTTAAAAGGCAGCGCTTATAATTTATCCGACTTCGCTCCAAGACGCCTGATTACAAGCCGGGGTGAGCACGACGCAACTAAAGAAACTGCTTTGTTTCTGGAACGCTACTGTGATTTCGAAACCACCTGGATCGGTTTGGAAAAAACCGGTGAGCTTAAGCTGGACGAGTGGCAGGCTGCAGTAGAAGAAAAAGAGCATAGCCTCGCCAGCTTCATTTATGTCAGCAATGAAACCGGTGCGATCAATGATTTGAGAAAAATTGTTGAAATTACACGTCAGGCCAATCCGAGAACTTTGATTCACAGCGATGTGGTTCAGATTATCGGCAAACTGCCGTTTTCATTCAGAAAGTCGGGCCTTGATTTCGCTTCGATCTCCGGTCATAAATTTGGCGCACCTAAGTCCTGCGGCATGCTTTTAGTTCGTGACAATAAAGAGATTGAGCCATTGATTCATGGTGGAGGACAGCAAAACAACAGGCGGTCCGGTACGGAAGACGCACCGTTGATTTATGCACTGGCGGAGGCTGTTGAACTTTCCAATGATAAGATTGCGGCAAGTTACGAAAGGGTGGCTGAGCTCAGAGAGCGCTTCCTTGGTTTGCTAAAACAGTTTGAGGTTCCACATCAGGTAATCTCTCCAGAGGACGGTTTAGCTTTGGTGCTGACAATATCTTTCCCGGGTTTGAGGGGAGAAACCATGCAGAACGCTTTATCAGCTCGCGAAATTGCTGTTTCAACCGGATCTGCCTGCCATGCTGATCAGGCCGGCAATAATGAAGTTCTGGCAGCAATGGGTTTCGATAAAGAAACTATCGCCAATAGTGTTCGCTTCAGTTTCAATGTCGCGCATACCAGTAAAGATATTGACCTGCTTGCACAAACGGTTTGCAATATATACAAGGAATATGCCAGACCATAAGCGCCATGCCAAACTCAAATAATACAAATCTCCTTCTCGTTAGAATTGGCGAAATTATCCTCAAAGGTTTAAATCGGGGAAATTTCGTGCGTCAGATGATTCGCAATATTCGATTTCGGATCAATGATCTGGGCGATTTTGATATTCATGAACACAACTCCAGAGTCTGGGTGCGCGCTCTGTCAGATGATATTGACATGAAAGAAGTCATCGAGCGCGTGACTGATGTGTTCGGAATTGTTTCGGTCTCTCCGGTACAGGAACTGCCCCTGGATTATGAAGAGCTGAAGCATGCCACTCTGAACTATGTCGGCGACTTACTGGCTAAAAACACAAAATCATATACATTCAAGCTTGAGACGCGACGCGTAAACAAAAGTTTTCCCATGGGTTCTTATGAAATCAGCGCAGATTTAGGAGCTATTCTTCTCGAAGCTTACCCCGAAAGACTTAAGGTAGACGTTCACCAGCCTGATTTCATTGTCCAGGTGGAAATACGTGACAGTATCTATCTCTTCCACCGGACTATTCCTGGACCGTCGGGCCTTCCCAGCGGCATGAGCGGTAAGGGAATGCTGCTCATTTCCGGTGGTATTGACAGTCCTGTCGCCGGCTATATGATGGCTTCACGGGGCATGAGGCTGGAAGCTATATATTTTCACACATTTCCTTACACAGGACCCGAGGCTCTGAAAAAAGTAGAAGATCTGACTCGCATAGTTTCACGTTATGCCGGGTCGATTCTGTTTCATCAGGTCGATTTCACAGAAGCTATGCTGGCGCTGGTTGATGCTTGTCCGGAAGACATGCTTACAGTAGTGATGCGACGTTTAATGTTTCTGGTTGCAGAAAAACTAGCCCGCAGTCAAAATGCCAAATGTCTGATTACAGGTGAAAGTCTGGGGCAGGTGGCCAGTCAGACTATGGAAGCCATAGTGGCTACTGATGCGGTTACAACCATGCCGGTCTTCCGGCCCCTGATCGGCATTGATAAAAATGATACCGTTGAGATCGCTCGGCGGATCGGCACTTACGATACTTCCATATTGCCTTATGATGACTGTTGCACGGTTTTCGTGTCCAAACACCCCAAAACCCATCCATCACTCTTAGACGTCGAAATAGCAGAAGAAGAGCTTGATTTAGAGGCATTGGCAGATGCAGTCTTGGACAAAATAGACACATATCCGATAAAAGCTTATACATAACAATCAAAATCATTCAAAAGCGCTAATATAACGGCCTTTGAGCATGCTTTCTGACCTAAGTATGATATAATTATTGCGGTAGAAATTAAGTTTTAACAATATTGGAGGTATTAATGTTGTATCAACACGTCAAGGAAACAGATCCCAAACTTTATGATTCTCTCATGTGCGAACTGGATCGCCAACAAAGTAAGTTGGAGATGATAGCATCTGAGAACTTTGTCAGCCAGGCAGTCATGGAGGCAGCCGGATCAGTATTAACAAACAAATACGCTGAAGGCTATCCCGGACGCCGCTACTACGGTGGCTGTGAGTACGTAGACGTAGCAGAAGATCTGGCGATCGATCGCGTCAAAGAACTTTTCGGAGCTGAATTTGCCAACGTTCAGCCACACTCAGGCGCAAACGCCAACACTGCAGTTTATTTTGCCATGTTGCAGCCTGGTGACACCATTCTCGGTTTAGACCTTGATCATGGTGGTCACTTAACACACGGTATGAAGATCAACTTCTCAGGCAAGTATTTTAAGGCGGAAGGTTATAAAGTCGACCGCGAAACCGAGCAAATTGATTACGACGTAGTTCTTGAGCGAGCCAAAGAAGTGCAGCCTAAAATGATTATTGCAGGCGGCAGTGCTTATCCCCGTAAGATAGACTTCAAGAAATTCCGTGAAATTGCTGACGAAGTCGGCGCTTATCTCATGGTTGACATGGCTCATATCGCCGGTTTGATCGCAGCTGGTCTGCATGAAAATCCGGTTCCTTATGCTGATTTTGTTACCTCCACAACTCATAAAACCTTGCGTGGACCTCGCGGCGGAATCATTCTGGCCAAGGAAGAATTCGGCAAGAAGATTAATTCAGCCGTTTTCCCGGGCCTGCAGGGTGGACCCTTGATGCACATCATCGCAGCCAAGGCAGTCGCTTTCCAGGAAGCTTTACAGCCGTCATTTAGGGTCTATCAGCAGAACGTAGTTAACAATGCTCATACTTTGGGCGAGTCACTTAATAAACACGGGGTTAACCTCGTTTCCGGTGGTACAGACACCCATCTCCTCTTGCTCAACTTGCGTGGCACAGGCTGCACAGGCAAAGAACTGCAGCACAGATTAGACGAGGTAAACATCACCACCAATATGAACACTGTTCCTTACGAAACAGAGAAAGCAACAGTCACGAGTGGTCTTCGCGTCGGTACACCGGCACTGACAACTCGCGGCTTCGGCAAAGAAGAGATGGAACTGCTGGGTGAACTGATTTCTCTTGCTATCTTCAAATACGACGAAAGCAAAGACCGAATCCTCAAAGAAGTAGCGGACCTGTGCGAGAAGTTCCCGCTTTATGCCGACCTCAAGTAATGAAATGAATTATGATAGGCGGCCTCCGCTAGCCTATCGCATGGCTCCTATGACGCTGTCCGACTTTGTCGGTCAGCGTCATATTCTTTCTGAAGGTAAACTCCTGCGTCGCATGATTAAGGCAGATCGTTTGTCTTCCATCATTCTCTTTGGTCCTCCGGGCACAGGCAAGACATCTATAGCCCGTGTTATCGCCAACAGCACCGAAGCACCGTTCAGTCAGTTAAACGCAGTTACCTCCGGAGTAGCGGATATTAAGCGTGTCATTGCCGACACCAACAACGCTTTACTTAACCCGAGCGGTCGTACTGTACTCTTCATTGATGAAATTCATCGTTTCAACAAAGCCCAACAGGACGCCCTCTTACCATCTGTTGAAGACGGCAGCATCATTTTGATTGGAGCCACAACAGAAAATCCATATTTCCAAGTCAACAAAGCACTTATATCCCGTTCTACTGTGTTCCAGCTATATCCTTTGGAAAGTGAAGATATCAAACTGATACTGCAGCGGGCTCTGGAAGACGAGGAGAGGGGATTGGGTCATCTTTTGCTGGATCTAAGCGCTGAAGCTATTGATTTCTTCGCTCACAGAGCCGGTGGAGACGCCAGGGTAGCCTTAAATGGACTGGAACTTGCCGCTTTGACAAGTAAACCCGATGCAGAGGGTGTCATAAAGATAGACCTTGATACTGCTATGGATTCAATGCAGGAAAAAGTTGCTATCTATGATTCCACCGGTGAGGCTCATTACGATACTGTCTCAGCCATGATCAAGTCTATGCGGGGCAGCGATCCTCAGGCTGCTGTTCATTATTTGGCCAGATCTTTGCGCGGCGGAGAAGACATCAACTTTATCGGACGCCGTCTGGCTATTGCAGCAGCTGAAGAAGTAGGGATGGCCAATCCACAAGTTCTTTCCATTGTCGTTTCCGCCTGGCAGGCCGCGCAGATGGTGGGGATGCCGGAAGCTCAGATAATACTGTCTGAAGCTGTAATCTGCATCGCCACAAGCCCTAAATCCAATGCCAGTTATCAGGCCATCAATAAAGCAATGAGTGATCTCGAGAATAAAGATACCGGTGATATTCCATATTATCTGCGCAATGCCCCCGCTGAAGCCATGAAAGACCTTGGTTACTCTCTTGGTTATGAATATAGTCACGACTGGCCGGGAGCAGTTTCGTCACAAGAGTTCCTTCCCGAAAAACTACGAGGAGTAGAATATTATCAGCCATCCGATCGTGGTTATGAGCAAACCGTGAGAAAATGGATGGATGAAGTGGAGAAACTTCGCCAATCCGCCAAGGACAGGGGAAGTGAAGGAGGAGCAGAAAGTAGTGACTAGACAAGCAGACGGGAACAAGAGAATATATTTTGATCATGCAGCCACAACAGCGATTCACCCGGAAGTTATGGCTGTTCTTACGGATGCATTAGAAAATAACTACGGGAATCCTTCTTCCTTTTACAAAGAAGGAAATGTGGCAGCTCGTGCCATGAATAAAGCTCGTGAAAAAATTGCTGAGCTGCTTGATGTCAAAGCTGAAGAAATATTTTTCACCTCCGGCGGTACTGAATCAGACAACTGGGCTATTAAAGGCGCAGCTCAGGCGCAGAAGAAGAAGGGCAAGCATCTCATAACTTCAACCATCGAACATCATGCCGTCCTACACAGCATGGAAGCTTTGGAAAAAGATGGTTATGAAATTACATATTTAGAAGTTGATTCTGATGGGCTTGTAAGGCCGGATGATCTGCGTAAGGCGATTCGACCGGATACCATACTGGTCTCCATCATGTATGCAAATAACGAAATCGGCACAATTCAACCAATAAAAGAGCTGGGTGAAATCTGCCAGGAGCATAAGGTTTTATTTCACAGTGACGCTGTGCAGGCCTTAGGGGCCGTACCGCTGCGTCCAAAAGATCTGGGCGTTGATCTCATGTCTTTCTCCGGTCACAAACTATACGGACCTAAAGGCATTGGTATCCTCTACAAGCGCAAAGGCGCTCGCATTGCCCAATTTATTGACGGCGGGGCACAGGAACGTAAACAAAGAGGCGGTACGGAGAATGTACCCTCCATGATAGCTTTGGCGAAAGCGGTTGAAATAGCCTATTCCGACATGGAAGGTGAAGCGCAAAGGCAGATCAGACTGCGGGATCGGTTGATAAATGAAATTCCCAAGGTCGTATCGCATGCTAAACTGAACGGACATCCGAGCACACGTTTGCCAAACAATGTTAACTTCAGTTTCGAGTTTATAGAAGGTGAATCCATACTGCTTCTGCTGGACGCTTACGGCTATGCCTGTTCCAGCGGCTCAGCCTGTACATCTGCATCTTTAGATCCTTCTCACGTTTTGCTGGCCATTGGACTGCCACATGAAGTTGCCCATGGCTCTCTGAGAATATCTCTGGGACGTGAAAATACCGATGCTGATGTTGATCGCTTTCTTAAAGATTTACCGAAAGTGATTCAGCGTTTACGAGATATGTCACCTCTGTATGAGGATTACAAGAATAATAAAATAGAGGCTTTGATTCCACACGAAGGTGGAAACAGCTTAGTAAGGAAGGGCGGCTATGGAATATAGCGAAAAAGTAATGGATCATTTCATGAATCCCCGCAACATGGGTGAAATCCCTGATGCGACAGTTTCAGGCACGGTAGGAAATCCTGTCTGCGGCGACATCATGAAGATCGATTTGAAAATAGAGAACGACATTATAACTGATGCCAAGTTTAAAACCTTTGGCTGCGGTTCAGCGATCGCGACCAGCAGCATGGCAACCGAGCTGGTAATAGGTAAGAATACTCTGGATGCTCTGGACATCAGCAATAAAGCAGTTGCCGAAGCACTGGACGGATTACCCGCAGTAAAACTACACTGTTCAGTTCTGGCAGAACAAGCTATCAAGAAGGCGCTAAAAGGCTATTTCGAAGCTGAAGGCAGAATGACCCCTGAATTAGCAGAGAAATTCAAGATTCTCAACGAAGATGAGGATGAAGAAGATTCAGCAGATGAACATGGCTGCTGCCTGCACGAATAGAACAAAATCAGCATGCCAGATGATGCAATTCAGATTTAAGCAGAGCTATCAAGGCTCTGCTTTTTTTTGCGTAGTCATATTGTATAATCAAGAGCAAATGAAAAACTATTCTAGTGGAGAGAGGTAAAAATGAAGAATACGAAAGAAAACAATTCTGCTGTCAAAAAGCTGGAAGAGAAATTGACATTCGAGTTCAAAACAGCCTGGGATCCTGCCAATCAGGAAAACCTGGACTCTATTCAGGCTTTCGCGGAAGATTACAAGACTGCTTTAGACCGCGGAAAGACTGAGCGCGGATTCATAAACTACTCTGTTAGTCTTCTGGAAGACAATGATTTCAAGCCTTTAGATACATTTACTGAACTAAATGCCGGAGACCGGGTCTATCAGGTGGTGCGCTCGAAAGGCTTATTAGCCGCGATCATCGGTGAAAATGATCCTTTAGAGGGTTTTAACCTCATCGGATCACATGTTGACTCACCACGGCTGGATTTGAAGCCGAATCCCTTGTATGAAGCATCCGATCTGGCGCTTCTTAAGACACACTATTACGGAGGGATTAAGAAATACCATTGGGTTGCTCAACCTTTGGCCATGCATGGTGTCATGATCAAAAAGGGCGGCGAAAAAGTTGAAATCACTATTGGTGAGGACGAAAGCGACCCTGTACTCTACATTACTGATCTGCTGCCACATCTGGCTGCCGATCAAATGAAAAAAGACGCTTCTAAAGTTGTAGAAGGGGAAGAGCTGAATATCCTCGTAGGCGGCATACCCTATCCGGATGAAGACGCCAAGAACCGCGTCAAGTTGGCAGTTCTTAATCTTCTTTATGAAAAGTATGGTGTCACTGAAAGAGAATTCATTACAGCTGAACTAGAAATTGTACCTGCTAACAAGGCCAGAGATGTCGGCCTTGATCGTTCCTTCCTCGGAGCTTACGGACAGGACGACAGGGTCTGCGCCTACACTTCCTTGCGCGCCTTGCTTGATCTCAATGAAGTTCCCAAGCGTACTGCTCTCGTGCTTATGTACGATAAGGAAGAAATCGGTTCAGGCGGTAATACCGGGGCCTCGTCCTTCCTCTATCCTTACTATCAGCAGCAGATCGTGCGCCTGATGATGGATCACGAACCCACGGCGCTCGAGCTATCACACAACATGGTTAACAGCACAATGCTTTCATCTGACGTGACCAACGCCTTCGATCCAACCTTTGCCTCAGTCTCTGAACCGCAGAACAGTTGCTATGCCGGCCGCGGCATGGCTCTGAACAAATATACCGGAGCTCGCGGTAAAGGCGGAACTTCCGATGCTTCAGCAGAATATTTTGATGAAGTCGTCCGTCTGCTCGAGGACAATAACATCAGCTGGCAAACCGGTGAATTGGGCAAAGTTGATCAGGGTGGTGGCGGAACTGTCGCAGTTTACCAGGCTGAACTGGGCCTTGAGGTTATTGACTGCGGTGTGCCATTGCTTTCCATGCATTCCTGCTTCGAAGTTTCCAGCAAGGTAGATGTGTATGAAACATATCGCGGCTATCGCGTTTTCTTTGAAAATATGCGTAAAGACAGAGTGTAAACAGCGCTTAGCTTGCTAATGAAAACGGGGGCCAGTCCAGACTAAACTGACCCCCGTTTATTTTGGATCGAAAGATCTAAGCTTTAAATCTTCATTGCTACGCGGGCAGCTTCGAAGATGGCTTCAACTGCGCTGCGCGGTTCTTTGGCGTCACCGATAGTGTAGACCTCCGGCGCCAGACCGTCCTTTTCCTTGAAAACTTTCTGTTCGCAACAACCGATTGCTACAACGATGGTGTCATAGCCTTCAAATGCGACTTCCTCACCATCCTGCTCGGTGTAGAGCACTCCATCTTCAAAACGGAGAGCTTTGGTATTTACATGAATATCGATTTCTTCCTCTTTGAAGCGTTTCAATAAGGAATCCCGGACGGTCATGTAAAGGTCGGCTGCTACTTCCGGCAGCATCTCTATGATAGTAACGTCTTCACAATAATCGCGGCAGAATTCTGCTGTTTCAACACCGACCATGCCACCGCCGATAATAAGAGCGCTGTTAGCCAGCTGATGTTTGCCTTCCAGCAAAGCATTGGCCTGAACTACCTGAGGTGAATCAAAACCCGGTAAATTCAGCATCATGGGCTCAGCGCCACTGGCGTCAATCAAAACGTCCGGCGCAAACTCTCGGACCAGATCATCATTAGCTTCGGTATTCCACTTAATATCAACACCATACTTGTCACACATGTGCAGGTAATGGCGAATGACACGGGTAATATCCTGCTTGAAGGGAGGATAGGCTGCGATCAGGAACTGTCCTCCGGCGCGATTGGCTGCATTTTTTTCAAAAACAGTTACATCGTGACCGCGTTTCGCAGCGATCTGAGCGGCATAAAGGCCACCGATGCCGGCCCCGACAACCAAAACCTTCTTCTTGACTTCGGCCGGGCCGTATTGCATCTCTTTACGATTGTTGGAGAAGGGGTTGAACATACATGAGACTCCCCAGTCTCCTTCCTGCAAAGTGTCGTGATCGTTGAAGCTCATACAGCGCTGTGTGCAACCGATACACGGTGTGATCTCAGCTGTTTTTCCTGCTTCCATCTTATTGGGCAGAGCAGGATCAGCGATGCTGGCACGGCCCAGACAAATAAAGTCTGTTTCTCCGCGCTCAAGCAGATCCTCAATAATCTTGGGCTGAGCTATGCGTCCGGCTAAACCGACAGGGATATTGACATAGTCTTTAATCTTCCTTGCTCCGCGCCAGTTCCAGCCTTCATCGAAATCCGGAGGCGGTACAATAACATCCCAGGCGGCGTAAGTTCCGGCGGAAACGTTAATGGCATCTGCCCCCGCGACTTCCATCATGCGGGCGAAAGCGATTGATTCACTTTCCGGCAAGCCACCAATGCGTCCTTCGATTGTATCGACGCGGACTATGATCAGGAAATCATCGCCGCAGGCCTCTCTGATGCCTTCGACAATACGGGTATGGAAAGTGGCGCGCCCTTCGATATCTCCGCCGTACTCGTCGATGCGCTTGTTGGTACGCGGACTCAGAAACTGCAGTCCCATGTAGCCATGTGCGCTATGGAACTCAACACCGTCAAAGCCGGCTTTTTGGACACGTACGGCAGAATCTATGTAGCTCTGAACCATGTCGTGCACTTCCTGGGTAGTCATTTCATGAAGCAGTTCACGATAGACGGGCGACGGTAAGACAGAAGGTGAGAAGGGGGTTTCTCCGATCATGGCTTCCATAGTTTCACGTCCGGCGTGATGCAGCTGCACAACAGCGACTGCTCCGCCAGCGCGTATTGCTTCGGCCAGTTTAGTCATACCGGGCAGATACATGTCGTCAAAGAGACGAGGCTGTCCGGGCATACCCATGCCGCGCTCGTCAATCGCAGCAATTTCGGTGATAACCATTGAAAATCCGCCCTCAGCGCGATTTCCGTAATAGTCCCAGGCCATTTGTCCAATGGTACCGTCATCTTCGCACATGGCTGAATCCATTGCGGGGACCACCAGGCGGTTCTTCAGCTCGAATTTTCCTACTTTCAAGGGGCTAAAAGTAATCGGATAAGCTTGCATAAATTCCTCCTTTTTTTTCTTATATACCATATATTTAAGCTCTCATGAGCTTCACTACCACATATAGCTTCTTAATAAAATCTATCAGATATTAAACTGATGGACTAGTCTTTTATTATATTTCATAATAATTAAGGCAGGATTAATTGTAAAAAACACTGCGATCCACTTCTGGCCACTGTTTGAGGAATGAATCGATTTGAGCTGCTATGCGCTTAAGTCCACCTTTTTCCCTCGACTCGATGTTAAGGGGCAGTACCGGATCATGCAGGGACAGACGCAAGAGGAACCAGCCATCACCGTAGCCCGGAGCGACTGCTACCCTGACGCCTTCGTAATTTTCCGGCACCAGTGACCATCCCTCGGTCTTATCTGCAAATTTTTTCAAATCGCTTATTATTTCTTCGCCCAGAGCGATAAAGCCTTCTGCAGGCAGTGTGAGACGATATTCGGCAGCCTCAAGCGGTTCACTTAAGCCTGCCAGCAACTGATTCAGTTCTTTTTCTTCCAGTTTCAGCTGTGCCAGTTTTATTAGAATGCGGGTGATGGTATAAGCACCGTCATCCAGAAAATAGTTTTCCTTGAAAGCGCCATGTCCCGAAGTTTCCATAGCCAGCTGTGAATCCTGACCCGCTTCATTAAGGCGTATGGCTTCATTAATAACGTTGCGGTAGCCGCGGCGATAGCGATGATGGACTCCACCCAATTCCCGGATAAATTCTCCCAGTTCATCGGATGTTATAGAGTCGGTCACGATAGTAGTAGCGGGAAATTCTTCCAAAACAATCGCCGCCATCAAGGCGATCAGGCGATTGCGGTTGATTTCATTGCCTTCGTGATCAACTGCTCCGGCACGATCAACATCAGTATCAAAGATTATGCCCAAATCAGCCTTTTCTCTTAAAACAGCAGCACGCAGGCTGGCCATAGCTTCAGGATCTTCCGGGTTGGGAGCGTGATTCGGGAAGTGCCCATCCGGCTCCAGAAACTGGCTGCCGCTGGTATCTGCGCCCAGAGGCTTGAGAATACGGTCGACAAAAAATCCGCCGGCTCCATTGCCTGCATCCAGTACGATATGAAGTCCTTCGAGCGGGGTTTTTGCATGACGTGGGTGATTCACACTCTGACGTATTTTTTGCAGCAGCTGTTCAGAATATACGCCCATGAAATCAATTTTTTCCGGCATAGTCCAGTCGCCGGGGGCTTCAATGGGATAGGCTGCAGAAGCCTTTTCCAAAATAGCTGTGATATCGCCTTTGTCCAAACCTCCGGCAGCGGTGAAGAATTTAAAACCGTTGCGGTTCCAGGGCAGGTGAGAGGCTGTTGCCATCACCGAACCGTCATATTCAAAGCCTGCTGTGACGCAGCTCATGAACATTGCAGGTGTGGAAGCAAGTCCTAAATAATAAGTGTCGCCCCCTGCAGCTGCAACTCCTTCGAGAAAAGCCTGGGATAGTTTCGAAGCTGACAGTCTCGAGTCATGACCCAGAGCGATTCTTAAATTACAGGGGAGTTTGTGGCTGCGCTCACTCAGCCATTCCGTGAATCCTACTCCGATTGCTCTGGCTGCTGAAGGAGAGAGAGTCACTTTCTCATTTGCAATTCCTTCCAACGCGACTCCGCGAATATCACTGCCGTTTTGAAGGATGCGCCAGTTAATTTCCTTTGTCTGCATGGAATACCTCCGTATATTTATCTTTTTCTTGTTCTGATCAGATAGCTCACTGATCAGTAGAAGTTTCTTCTTTTACTTTGGGGGGTGGCATTTGATTTAAGGGGTTCTTGTCTACAGCATTGTGCAGCTGTTTATTGTCAACATGAGTGTAGATCTCAGTCGTTGCTACTGTGGAATGGCCCAGAATAGCTTGCAGGCTTCTGATATCAACTTCACCGTATTGATACATCAGAGTGGCAGCGGTATGGCGTAATTTATGAGTGGAATAACGCTTAGGATCAAGGCCCGCGGTGACAAGGTATTTCTTAATAATATTCTGCACGGCGCGTGGCTGAACTCTGGTGCCGAGACGGGATATAAAAAGTGCGTCCTTATCTTTTTTCTTGGGCTCAAAACGCTCTGGCAGATACTCTCGCAGCGCACGTATGCAGGCGCCATTCAGATAAATGGTACGTTCCTTTCCGCCTTTGCCCATGACTGTGATGCGGTCTTCCTTGATGTTGGGGATATCAATCGAACATAATTCCGCCAGTCGCAGGCCGCAGTTCAGAAATAGTGTCAGGATGCAGTAATCACGGCTGGAATAGCGTGTTTCGGACTCAGCCGCGGCAGTCAGCAGCTCTTTGCTTTCATCGAGGCTGAGATGCTTTGGTAATTTCTTGATCAGTTTAGGTGTCTCCAGACGGTCTGCTATGTTCTCTTCAAGGATATTGGCCTTATTCGTCAGGTAGCCAAAGAAGCTGCGCAAACTTGAGATCCGGCGCGCTCTGGTTGAGGGAGCAGCGTTTCTGGCTGCAGCCAGCCAGCTGACATAGGCATATAAATCACTAAGCTTAACTTCTTTCAGATATTCATCATCCACATGCGCCAGGTCAATCTCTTCCCATTCTGGATCCTCGGGCGCAGTGCTTTCACGCGGCCGCAGCAGGAAACGAAAGAACATGACGAGGTCATAGCGATACTGCTTAATCGTTCCGGCCGAACGTCCCTTAATAGCCTGGAAATAACCAAGAAATTCTTCCAGCCGGGGAAAGCTATCTTCAACTTTTTTCTTATCAATCTGTGACATATCTACATTATAGGATATCATGATCATAATTATTAAATATTAAGTAATTATCTATGCTAAACTTTTATCGCTGAATCCGGCCGGATAAGGGCCACGGATAGTGGGAGGAAAACAAATGGAGAAGCTGCGTGTAGGCATTGTCGGAGCCACCGGTCTGGTTGGTCAGACCTTCATTTCCTTATTAGAAAACCATCCTTGGTTTAAAGTGAGTGCTTTATTCGCATCACAGCGCTCAAAGGGTAAAAGATATACGGAAGCGATGGAAGGTCGCTGGCGCTATGCCGACGAAATGCCTGACAGCGTTAAAGAGATGATGGTAATGGGCACAGATGATATTCGTGACCTGGCTGATCAAATTGATTTTGTCTTTTGCGCTGTTGATATGGAAAAGAGCGCTCTGGTCCGCCTGGAAGAGGGGATTGCCCGGCTGGAAATCCCAGTAATATCAAATAATTCGGCCATGCGCTGGACCCCGGACGTACCCATGATTATTCCGGAAATTAATCCCGAACATAGTATCTTGATTGAATCTCAGCGCAAGCGACTTAATACAAGACACGGCTTTATCGCAGTAAAGCCTAATTGCTCTATCCAGTCCTATGTGCCGGCACTGACACCTTTGCTTGACTTTGAACCGCAAGAGATCTTCGTCAGTACTTATCAGGCCGTTTCCGGCTCCGGAAAGACTCTGGCGACTGCAGATGAAATGCGCAACAACGTCATCCCATATATCGGCGGGGAAGAAGAGAAGAGCGAGTGGGAACCCTTAAGAATTTGGGGCAAGGCTAAAGGCGGTACTATCGAATTGGCGCGTAAACCCATAATTTCAGCTCAATGCTACCGTGTATCCGTCGAATACGGCCATACTGCTGCCGTAGCGGTCCGATTTCGCAAAGACGTAGATGAGAGTGAGATCCTCGAGCGCTGGAAAAACTTCCAGGTCCCTGAGCTTGTCAGGGATTTGCCGTCATCACCAGAGAATTTTTTAACTTATCTCAGTGAAGACAACAGACCGCAGCCTTTGTTGGATGCCATGGCCGGAAAGGGGATGGCAATCTCCCTCGGACGCCTGCGCAAGGATCCGATCTTTGATTACAAATTTACCTGTCTATCACATAATCTGATCAGAGGAGCAGCCGGCGGCGCTATTTTGACCGCAGAACTGCTATATAAACAGGCTTACCTTGCAAAAGATTGAGAATGAAGAGATATTTACAATGGCAGAGGAAGAGCTTGAGATTGCTTTGTACGCAGCTTCAGAAAATGTAAGTACTTCATATAAGAGTATTGATTGCCTCAATCTCGGACTTTGGCTTGGCTTTGGGCTGATGTCAAACGGTGCGGAGACAATCAGAGTGGAGGACAGTGTAACGCGCATTCTCAGTGCTTACGACCTCGTTAATGCAGAAGTGTTCGCAGTATCCAACTACTTACATGTCAGCGCTCTAAGCAGCTCCGGTGAACCTATCAGCTTCGGCAAGCGTATGCGCGGCAGCAGCTCGAACAATCTGGATAAGGTAGATCGGCTTAATGATCTGGCGCGGCGCATTACAAGTGAGACACCGGATCCAGTTCTGACGCTAAATATAGTCAAACAAATCATTGACGCTCCCGGCTATCCATTCATTATCCATGCTTTTGCTGTATCTCTCTCTGCCTTTGCTTTTGCGCTTTTGCTGGGCAGTGATTTAGTACCTGCACTTTGGGCTACAACCGCTTCATTTATCATGATAAACTTACTGAGACCTGTAAGAAAACATTATGCTAATCCAATATTTATTAATATAATAGGTTCTGTACTTATAACATTATTAATTTGGCCTGTTAGATACACAATATATAGCGCTGACAGTTTGTTGATGATGACAGCATCCTTTATGTATTTTTTCCCGGGGATTGCTTTAATCAACAGTACCCGCGATTTAATGGCCGGTGATTACAGTGCCGGTCTGGCCAAAATGATTGAAGTTTTGCTCTTAGCAGCTTCTGTAGCTGTCGGTTCCGGTGCTACCTTAGCTTTTTTAGGCAGAATCTGGCCCATAGCCTAGAAAAGAGTGGATATGGAAATTCTGCAATCGACTATTTTTGCTCTTCTAGCCAGCTTCGCCTTTATGACAATTTTTGAGGTGAGGGGAAAGGCGCTGCTTATCGGAAGCATAGGAGGAGCTATCAGTCAACTTAGCTACATGCTGTTACAGCTGCTGATAGACGTTCATTTTCTGGTGCCGTATTTTTTCGCTACAATCATTTTGACGCTCTACTCGGAAATAATGGCCCGCGTTTTTAAAAAGCCCGCCACAGTATATTTAATCGGAGCTTTATTTCCTTTAGTTCCTGGAAGAGGCATCTATCAATCCATGGTTTATTTCGTGGAAGGACAACAAGGAGCATTCTTTGTAGAGATTCAAGAGACTCTGGCCATCACAGGAACATTGGCCATGGGCATCATGCTGGTCTCAGTAATATTTCGTAACTTCAGACTGAGATCTTACTTCAAGGAAGAAGAGCAGATCTAGCTTTTTTAATTATCCGACAGAGGGAAGATAGGAGCCGGGATCAGATTTTAATCGTATCTGAGCACGAATCGTACTTCGTAAAATATAAATTTTACGAAGTACAGGAGTGGTCTAAATCGTTTAAACCTCTCTTTAGCGAAAATATTCTCTTTTTCATCATAATGGGACTTATCAGATTAAGGCAAGATATTCGGTAAACCTTCGTCCGGTAAAGTTTCACTGCTTTCTGTTTCTTCCAGGAAGCTGTCCATACCGGTAATTTTTTTCCACTCTTCTTTGTCTTTGAAAGGATTATATAATACAAAAAGAATTATCAATACAATTGCAATCATCAGAGTCGTTAAGACATTTTGCAGCGTTCTTTGATACTTCTGTTGCTGATACTTGCGATTTACTTTGTCCACAGTTGTGTAACCTTTTAAACGATAAATCCTGTGGCCAAGCTTTCTCTCTGTCTCGAGACTGTTTTTATTTTCCAGACCTCTTGTCAGAAAATCTGTGTTCATGTTTTCCGTTTTGATTGAATTCGCATTTGTGTACTTTCGCGCGCGCAGAGTTTTCATCTGAGCAGTTTTACTTTGGAGCAAAGTGTCCTCAAGATTTTGCTCGTCAAAATTGCGCATCAGATCTGCCTGTGGCGTTTTACGATATTCACGATGATTGTTTTCTTTATCGTTCATATGCTTTCCGTAAAATCATTACACCGTAGCTGCTCTTATCAAAAGATTTTTCAATCAATTAGCTATTTTACCATAAGCTGATCAAAGCTTCCTTAGCATTGTTTTTATGCTTCGCTTGCGCATGAACATTTGTTTTGTTATTATTAAAACGAACACACGCTCTTTATTGTATTTTCTTGCTGGAGGCTGGATTAATGAAAGATACTTATCAGTTCACCAAGGCTAATGTGGATGAAACCTGTGATACTGTCTACGACTATATCGTCGACTATATCAGCGACAACGGTTATGCTCCCAGTGTACGGGAAATTGGCCGCGGGGTCGGCTTGAAATCCACATCAACAGTTTACGGTCACCTCAAGCGCTTAGTCGATCAAAATCGCATTGAAATGACCAAAGGCAAACGCCGGGCAATCAGTCTGGTCGATGAAGGCAATCCGATGGAAGTTGATTACGACGAAGTCCCGCTACTGGGCACAGTCACTGCGGGTATGCCCATTTTGGCAACTGAGAATATTGAATCCATGCTCAAGCTCCCTCAGGACACCTATGCATCAACTGAAAATATGTTCGCCTTACGTGTGCGTGGTGACAGTATGGTCGGCGCGGCAATTTTGGATGGAGATCTTGTGCTGGTACGCAAACAAAACACTGCAGATTCCGGCGAAGTTGTCCTGGCTCTTCTGGGAGATGAGGCTACAGTAAAGACTCTGATTCGTGATGATCAGGGACACTGTCTGCTGCGTGCGGAAAACGCAGCTTATGCCGACATTCCCTTTGAGTCTGAAGACTGCAAAATTCTGGGCGTGGTCTGCGGCTTGCTGCGTTTTCGCGTTTAAGTATTCAGTAGATTATTTTTCACTTTATGACCAGGAAGAATTATATACTCTGGGATATGCATAGTTCTTCTTTTTTCGATAATTATCGTTAAAAATCAAATCCGTAACTTCGTAGGAGCGAATACATACAATGGCTGACTTAAAGATCAGCTGTTGTGTGCTGTCTGCATTTACTACTATTGTATCCTGATCAAAACCGACAATTATTCCTTCCATTACAGTTTGATCGGCTAATTGTATCCGCGCAGTCACCTTCTGACGTCTGCAATGATTTAGGAAAGCTTCCTGAATTTTCCCACTTTGAGAAATATTTTGGTTTCGCTTTACATTCTCTTCAACTTCTAGATAAGTCATTACGAGATCCTTTCTTTAAAATGACGATCAGATAATCGCCGGCTTAATAATAGTGAATCCAATCTTATATAATTATAAAATTATATGTTTTGATCAGATCAAAATTTTTATTTAATTATTATTTGTGCGAGATGTACAACAATCTGTTGACATAATTTTTGGGGCGAAACCAGGTTAGTTGACGCTTGGCATAACGTCTGCTTGCAGTAGCGGTGTTTGTCCGAGCTTCAGCTTCAGTCAGCTCGCCTGCCAAATACTGCAGCGCTTCACGATAACCGATGCCGCGGAAAGCCGGCGCTGATGCGTATGAGGGATATTGCTTTATCAGGGCTTCCGTCTCTGCAATCAGACCGGCATCATACATCTGCTCGGCGCGCAGATTGATCCTGTCATAGAGATCCTGTCTCTCTTCCCAGTTCAGCTGGTAGACCCGAAAGTCAAAGGCTGTCTTCTGCATACGGGACTCGGCATTTAACTCGCTGAGAGTTTTCCCGGTCAGCTCCAATTTTTCAAAAAAGCGGGCAATGCGCCTGCGATTCTCCGGAGCTATCTGTTCAGCAGCTTCAGGATCCAAGGCCGCAAGTAAGGCGTATGATTCCGCCAGTCCGCGCTCTGTGATTTTCCTGTTAATAGACTGCCGCAATTCTTTAGATGGTGCAGGATCAGAAAACTTTAAACCTTCGTACAAAGCAGAAATATATAATCCTGTGCCTCCACAAATCAGGAAGCGTCTATCTTCAGCTTGTCCTTTTTGCAGTATGCAAGTGACATCCTCCACGAACTGAGCCACACTGTATTGCTCGTCCGCATTCTTAATGTCTATCAGATGATGCGGAACCAGCTTTTGTTCCTCTAAAGAGGCTTTGGCAGTGCCGATATCAAATCCACGATAGATTTGCATGGAGTCTGCGGAAATCAATTCACGCCCCTCTGCCAGACACCAGCGAATAGCAAGAGAAGATTTGCCACTTGCGGTAGGTCCGGTCAGTATTGGAATGACGTCTGGCCGCTGTAAAGCAAAATTCTCCATGACAAGTTCCAGCATGAGGTCCTCAGAGTCTGCGCGCATAAGGATCGGATCAGCATTTCTCATACGATCCTGCCGAACTTTTTTTCCAGCTCTTCCCGGCTCATCCTGATAATGATAGGCCGGCCATGCGGACAATGGTATGGATTTTCCAGTTCCAGCAGTGAATTCAGTAAAGCCTCAGCTTCGGTCCGTGAGAGACTGTCATTGGCTTTGACAGCAGCCTTGCAGGCCATGTCATGAAAAACTTCAGTATCTCTGAAAGCAATTTCCGGATCACTTTGATCCATAGCGTGTTCTAATACCGCTCTGAAAGCAGCTGCAGGTTCAAGCTCAGTTTTTGAGTCGCCACTGCTGGGAACCGCTCTGATTACTATTGAAGATTCACCGAAAGGAGCAGAGTCAAAACCGAGGCGTGAAAATTCTTCTTCATGTTCAATAAAGAAGGCCATCTCACCTGCACTTACATTAATGCGTACAGCGAGAAGCAGATTTTGCGAGAGCCTCCTCTCCCCTTTATTTTCATTAAAATTATATAACAATTTTTCATATAATATACGTTCATGCGCTGCGTGTTGATCAATAATAAAGAGGCTTTCTTCCATTTCAAAGAGGAGGTAGGTCTTGAGAAAACTCCCAATGTAACGCGCCCCGGTCAAATGGGAGACACGCATTTTACTTGCGGTGATGCTGATATCTGCACTTGTCTTTTTTGCCTCCTCTTCCCTAGGCCCTGTCCGGTAAGAGTTTTCTATTTCGCTCTTTTGGGGGACTACGGAATCGGCAAAAGTAATTTGTGATTTCAGATCTTTTTCGGCCTTAATTAGTGGTTTTTCAGCAGTTTCTGAGGGCGGCAATTTCCTTTCTGCTGCTGCTGCCTGCTCCGGGACAGGATGGCTGGATGAATGATCTTCCTTGATCGATTCACCCTGAGACAAAGCTTCCTGCACGGCATGATAGACGGAGCGAAAGAGAATTTTCTCATCCCAGACTCTGATCTCGCTTTTTTGCGGATGGACATTGACATCCACTAGCTCAGGAGGGAGGTCCAGATGCAAAACCAGGGCCGGAAAGCGCCCTTTCATGAACCATGTTTTCGCCGCTTCATCCACTGCGGCTCGCAATGTCGGAGATTGAATAACGCGCTGATTGACAATAAAAAGCTGGCGGCTGCGGTTATGACGCGCATTCTCGGGCATAGTCATGAAGCCGCGCACTGAGATCGGCGCCACGGTATGACTGACTTCCTCCATGGCTTCAGCCAGTTCCCTGCCGAAAACGGCATAGATTGCGCTTAATAAGTCATTATTCCCGGGAGTGTGGAGGAGATCTTTCTTGTCTTCCTCCCCACGCACTCTGAAGGATACGTCCGGCCGCGCCAGTGCCAGGCGACCCACCATATCGACTACAGCACCGGACTCTGCCCGATCGCTTTTGAGAAATTTATAACGTGCAGGAGTATTAAAAAATAAATCTCTCACGCTGACAACTGTTCCCTCTTGCATCCCGGCGGACTCTGATGAAATGAGCCTGCCTCCTTCTACCCTGAGCTCCGTTCCTGTGTCTGATCCGATTAAGCGCGTGCGAAGTTGCAGACGGGAAACTGCCGCTATACTGGCCAAAGCTTCTCCTCTAAAACCCATGGTTTCAATACGCAGCAAATCATCAACCGTTGTCAGCTTACTGGTGGCATGACTTTCCATGGACATAACGGCGTCTTCAGCGCTCATGCCGCAGCCGTCGTCTTGCACTTCCAGGAGTTTGATGCCACCTCCTGCCAAAGAAATTCGAATAATGGAGGCACCTGCGTCCAGAGCATTGTCAATTAACTCCTTGGCTACTGAAGCCGGTCTTTCGACTACCTCTCCGGCAGCTATGCTGTTGATTGTCTGGTTATCTAATTTGCGGATTCTAGACATTATCCTCCTCCTGTCGCATTCGCTCCTGACGCTCCAGCAATTTCTTCAGATCAAGCAAGAGTGAATACGCCTCAATCGGGCTCATGGCGTTGGGATCGCTG
>JAQWBU010000092.1 GCA_028706195.1 Eubacteriales bacterium | reverse complement strand
CCGGCGCTGTTGTGGGTTCGGGTTCATCCGAAGGTCCACAGGCCGCAAGTACTGAAAATACCATGACGAAAGCGAGAAGCAGTGCTAACACTTTTTTCATTTCTTTTCCTCCATACTTACTTATTAATTTGTGTTAATTTACTTTGCAGACGGCACATATTAACACTTATGCCTAGCCATCTCGTATGTTGAGGATTATAACACACATATTTGGCTTCATGCAATTAAAGGAAGTGTCTGATATTTGTGATTAATGGTGATAAAATAATTTATTTATAGATACTTTTGAGCTGATATGCACAAATTTATCCCTGTTTTTCATTTAGATCAATAATATTAATACACATGTTCTCTATATTATACCAAAATACTTCAGTATCAGAGCCAGAACAACGATAACAAGCGCAGGAATAACATAATATACAGTTGAATAACGCTTACGCTGACCGGAGCAGCCGGGACAGGAGCCACAATCCATCTGACCGGGTCGGTCCGGACATCCTCCCTGCTCGTTTTTCAATTCAGTAAATTCCGTCATTGTCTTCTTATCGTCTTTATAATTTTTCAAAACTGTCAACCTCAGAAATCTTCTTGACTATTTATAAATATGTAGTTACACAGCAGGATTATTCATCCTTCTGTGTAAGAACTTCATCAACTTTATCTACCCACCAGCGGGCTCCACTGCGCAGGAAATATTCCCGAGCTGAAAGAAGGTACTGTCGTGCTTCCTCAGTTTGCTTATTTGCGAGTAAATACTGACTTTCCAAATAATAGTAGCAGCCTTTGAGCAGATCATTGCCATCGGTTTGCATATAATAGGTGGCTAAATCCAGATAGACGCGAGCCTCGGGCAAGTCACCCATGCACAGAAACATGCGGGCCTGTTGCAGGTAATTTTCCGTTAAGCGCATGTAGTATCGTTTATTTAAAGAAGAAATATAAGTGAGCTCCTCACGTAGTACTTTCACCGCGGCCTTCGGCTCGCCTCGCAGTCCGAGGTACTTTGCGTAGAGGTGCAATAATTTGGCCTTTCTTTCCCGCCTTTCCGGACGCTCGCTTTCCTGCAGGTATTGCTGCAAGAGCTCCCAGGCGTGGTCCAGCTCACCCATCTGAAGTAATGAGTTCACTTGGCCGCCGATGGCGCTTATACGGATTGACTCACTTAAAGCTTGATTTTCCAATACATCGGAATAGTGTTCGGCAGCATCGCTAAACTCACCATTTAGAAAAGCCAGTCTTCCCATTTCGATCTTTTGCATTGTTTTATCCATTTGATTATTTTACTCCAGTATTGATTAGCATAAAGGAATGACACTAAATTGCAACATATATATGTCATTGTTCACAATTTGTTTCAGATTGAAAGTCTTTTTCATTGTACAATGAAGACATAGAAATTTGAGATTGGAGTGATAAGATGATTGGTCCACATATCGAGGGATTACTTAAAGAAAGTGATGAATCCCTGATGGTTTGTGCTAATGATGTCGCCACCGTCCGTACAGAAAACAATCTGCTTCATGCCTTACTGGTTCTCTCAAGTGTAGGCTATAACTCTATCCCCGTTTTAGACAACAATTTAATCGTAAGAGGCAAAGTCTCCATGCCGATGATCATTAATGGGGTACTTAAAGATGATGATTACGACTGGAATTTGCTCAGCGAGCGTAAGGTAAAGGATGTAATGGATTCAACTGTGCGCGTTTTGTCTACTGACGCGCAATTTGAAGACATCCTGCACATGCTGGTAGATCAGAATTATCTTTGTGTCGTTGATAAAAATGGAGTGTTCCGTGGGATCGTCACCCGTAAATCAATTCTTAAACGTGTAAACTACATGGCCCATGAGTTTGAACGGATTTACGATGTGCGTCTTAAAGCGGAAAACCGGCCTGAGATTATGGAAGATTATCCTAGCAAGCGTTTTGTGCCCAGAGCTGAACTACTACGGGGTCGAGCTGACTAGGTAAAGCGCAATGCGATAGCAGCTAATACTCTTCCTCCAGGGGGATGTTTTCCTTTACATATTTTTCACTAAAAAACCGCCGGACTTATGCTGTTCGGCGGTTTTATCATTTCTTTAAAAGTATTCAGTACAGGCTTATTCAAGCTCGACGACTGCTCCGGCTTCTTCCAGTTCAGCTTTAGCAGATTCAGCTTCTTCTTTGCCGACGTTCTCTTTGATCTTGCCGGGTGCTCCGTCAACAACAGCCTTGGCTTCTTTGAGTCCAAGTCCGGTCAGACCGCGAACGACCTTGATGACGTTGATCTTGTTAGGACCGATTTCCTTGAGCACGACGTCAAATTCGGTCTTTTCTTCTGCTTCATCAGCGGAAGCTGCAGCGGCAGGGCCGGCTGAGATCATAGCTGCTGCGGAAACACCGAAGGTTTCTTCCAGCTCTTTGACCAGTTCGTTTAATTCAAGAACACTTAGTCCTTTTACTTCTTCAACAATTGCGTTTACTTTTTCGCTAGCCATTCTATCTTACCTCCTAAAATGGGTGACTTTCTAATAAATGTTTAATCAGCAGCTGAGCTATTCCTCTTCGGATTTAACTTCAGCTTCTTCTGCTGCTTCTTCAACAGCGGGTTCTTCTGCTGCTTCTTCAACAGCGGCTTCTTCGGCTGCGGGTTCTGCCGTGGCTTCGGGAGCGGCTTCTTCTGCTGCGGGTTCTTCCGCAACTTCAGGAGCGGAATCCTCAGCGGCTTCTGCAGGTGCAGCGTCAGCGATGAGTTCACCGATTGTGTTTACGCCGGCTTCTTCTGCTTTGGTAGCGATCTGGCCTGTAACTTGAGCCAGGGCTGTCAGCGGATAAAGCAGCATGAAAGCGAGCTGACCGTAAAGCACGTCTCTGGAAGGTACGTAAGAAAGAGCGATAATCTCTTCGAGAGGCACGCTTTTCCCATCAACGACTCCACCTTTGATGCTCATAATCTTGTATTTTTCGCTGGATTCGCGAATCAGGCGCGGTGCCAGGACAACATCTTCGGTGCTGTACGCTATAGCAGTCGGACCTACGAACACGTCGTCGATTCCTTCGATTCCAAGTTCCTGCATGGCACGAAGAGACAGGGAGTTCTTTACCACCTGGTAAGAAACACCTTCTTTGCGGAATTTAGCCCGCATCTCCGTGTCCTGCGCGACAGTCAAACCTTTGTAATCGGAGAAGACTATAGACTCGGCCGCTTTTAATTCATCAGCAAGCTTTGCAACTTGAGCCTTCTTTTTTTCCAAAATTTTTGGACTGGGCATGACAATCCTCCTTTTATATATTTGAAAAACCCCTCTGCTAAAGGCAGAGGGGCATCTGTGTTTGGCCTTCCTCCACCTCGGCGGGACAGCTTTACTGTTTATGCCCTAATGGGCTCCAGCTTTCTTCGGCTTCGTGGTTATTCATTTTTTCAACAGTTACAAATAATTGTATGTTTATTTCCTAAGCAGGCTTAACCTACTACGGGATTCGTGCGGACTCCGGGGCCCATTGAGCTGGCCAGAGTGCAACGACGGATATATTGTCCTTTTGCTCCCGGCGGCTTGGACCGGATAACTGCTTCCAGTAAGGCTGCAAAGTTATCCCGCAGTTTTTCGCTTCCAAATGATGCTTTGCCAATTGAAGTGTGAATTATGTTCTGCTTTTCCAGCCGATACTCAATTTTACCGGCTTTGGCCTCTTCAACCGCTTTGCCGACTTCCTGGGTTACTGTACCGGATTTCGGGTTCGGCATTAAGCCGCGCGGGCCGAGCACACGTCCCAGACGTCCTACCACACCCATCATATCAGGGCTGGCAATGACGACATCAAATTCAAACCAGTTTTCGCCTTCAATCTTCTGAACAAATTCTTCAGCACCGACATAATCTGCACCGGCTGCTTTAGCTTCATCGGCCAGAGGGCCTTTGGCGAATACCAAAACGCGGGTTGAGCGTCCGGTTCCATGAGGCAGCACAACAGCGCCTCTCACCTGCTGATCGGCGTGACGGGAGTCAACACCCATGCGCAGATGGACCTCGATGGTCTCATCAAACTTTGCCGTTGCGGTCTGAAGCACTAGGTCGAGGGCTTCGTCAATCTCATAAGTCTTAGTAGGATCGACGAGTTCTGCTACTGCACGATAACGTTTTCCATGTTTCATACTCGTTCCTCCTACGCGTTGTAATCGATCTTGATGCCCATGCTGCGAGCAGTGCCTGCTACCATGCGAGCGCCGGATTCAACATCCGAAGCATTGGTATCAGCCATCTTCATCTCAGCAATGCGTTTGCATTCAGACCAAGCCACTGTTGCGACTTTGTTTCTGTTGGGCTCACCTGAACCTTTGTCCAGATTTGCTGCTTTCTTCAAAAGCACAGCGGCCGGAGGAGTTTTTGTAATGAAATCGTAAGTACGGTCCTTGTAGACCGTGATGACAACCGGGATTAATAATCCCATGTCTTTCTGCGTACGATCATTAAATTCCTTGACAAACTGGGCAATATTCAAACCGTGTTGTCCAAGGGCTGGTCCTACCGGCGGCGCTGGCGTTGCCTGACCCGCAGGGATCTGAAGTTTCACATATGCGGATACTGCTTTCTTAGCCATATGGCCACCTCCCAAATTTATTAATTATTTTTTCGCTTTGGCTTATGCCTCAGCTATTTTAAAAGCCTCGTGGCTTTTAGTCAATGTTTATATGCGAATTACCTGGATCCAATCAAGTTCCACCGGTGTTTCACGGCCGAACATTGAGACCAGAACGGTAACTTTTTTCTTATCTAAATTAATTTCGTCAACCTTGCCGTCAAATCCTTCGAGCGGGCCGTTGATAACCTTTACAGTGTCGCCCACTTCATAGTCGACAACAGGTTCCCAGGAAGACTCCAGACCGATCATCATCAATTCTTCTTCGGTCAGAGGCACCGGGTTGGTACTGGATGGTCCCACAAATCCGGTCACGCCGCGGGTGTTACGCACGATATACCAGATCTCATCTGTGAGGATCATCTTAATCAAAACATAGCTGGGATAGATTTTGCGCTCGACAGTGCGGCGCTTGCCATCCTTGACTTCAACCACGTTCTCGGTCGGGACCAGGACTTCCTGAATCATCTCCTCGAGTCCGCGATTTTCAATAATCAACTCCAAGGTATCTTTTACTTTGTTTTCGTGACCGGAATAGGTATGCACGACATACCACTTGGCTTCCGGAACGCGCTTTTCTTCTTCAGACATTTTCTAATCTCCAGCAGGGTCAGTGTCTGTCGGTTCGACAGTTACACCGGTCCCGTCGCCATCCGGATCAGTTGCGACCGGCTCTGAGACTTCAGGAGCCGGAGCATAAAAGCCGGTAGAGGTCAGGATGACATTCAAAAGCGTGTCAAACACCCAGATCATAATGGCCGCAGCGATAATAATAACCAAAACAGTACCAGTGTTTTGTTTCAGTTTCTTTTTGTCCGGCCAGACTACTCGCTTCAGTTCTGCGAATAAGTTGGAAAAAAAGTTCTTAATACGCGTAAAAAACGGTTTCTTACCGCCTTTAGCTGACTTGTTGGACCGCGACTTTGATGAATCTTTTTTGGCCACTGTTAAGACACCTCTCGTTCAATCAAATGAAAAATATTAAGCAAGAACAAGCCCGAGGACTATTTAGTCTCGTTGTGGGTTGTATGCTTATTACAGAAACGACAATACTTCTTAAGTTCTACCTTATCAGGCGTATTGCGCTTATTCTTCTTCGTATCGTAATTACGCTGTTTGCATACGCTGCAAGATAATGTAATTTTATCACGTACACCGGTTTTCGTTGCCATGTGGATACCTCCATCTGTGATTACGCTTTTTCACCGCACAAAAAAAAAGACTCGTGCGACTGACAAGCATAAGAATACTAGCACTGACACTCTCAGCTGTCAACATAAGTTACAAAATAGAC
>JAQWBU010000091.1 GCA_028706195.1 Eubacteriales bacterium | reverse complement strand
CATGAGCCGCAGCCGCAAAGCTTTCCGCGCACAGCAGGCGGAGCTGGCTGATCTGAACGGCTATATCGAAGAAATGACACAGGGACAGAAGGTGGTTAAAGTTTTTAACTACGAAAACCGTGCCATTGAAAGTTTTGATTCAAAAAACGAAGAGCTGCGTCAGGCTTCGACGGATGCTCAAAGCTACTCTGTGAGTATTTTCCCCATCATGGGAAATCTGAGCTTTGTGCAGTACGCTATTACCGCCATGGTTGGCGCCATACGCATCATCGGCGGCTATACGGATATCGGTACACTGGCGACTTTCCTGCAGTACACGCGTAGCTTCTCCAGACCTCTGACTCAGATCTCAAACCAGATCAACGTCCTCATCGCGGCTCTGGCCGGTGCGGAGCGTGTCTTTGCTCTGATGGATCAGCCGGCGGAAATCGACGAGGGCGAAGTGCACCTGGTCCGCGTGGTTGCTTCGGAGGACGAAGAAACTGACATATCTGAGACCACTCCTGACCGCGGTATCAAAGGTTATGTACCTAAGCGCTATCTGCCCGGAGTTGAGGCGGGTCTGCGCGATCTGGTCTGGTGCGTGCCCGGCGCTGACGGCGCTTGCAATTATGTGCCGGTCTGCGGTGACATCCGCTTCGATGACGTCACCTTCTCCTATGTTGAAGGTGAACCGGTGCTGAAAAACATTTCTTTGTATGCTAAGCCCGGTCAGAGGATCGCTTTTGTCGGTTCGACAGGTGCGGGAAAGACGACTATCACTAACCTGATCAATCGCTTTTACGATGTGCAGGAAGGCACTATTTATTACGACGGTATCGATGTTAAAGATATTCGAAAAGATGATCTGCGTATGACTTTGGGTATGGTTTTGCAGGAGGTTCACCTATTTACCGATACGGTGGCGGACAATATTCGCTACGGTGACCTGCATGCTACAGATGAAGAGGTTGTGGCTGCGGCTAAATTCGCCAACGCGGACTTCTTTATCCGCCATCTGCCCGAAGGCTATGACACGATGCTGCACGATAACGGCAGCAATCTGTCTCAGGGCCAGCGCCAGCTGATCTCGATCGCGCGTGCCGCGGTGGCTGATCCTCTGATTTTGATTCTGGATGAAGCGACCAGTTCGGTCGATACGCGTACTGAGCGCTTGATTGAAAAGGGTATGGACAACATGATGGAGGGTCGCACGACCTTTGCCATCGCTCACCGCCTCTCTACCGTCCGTCACTCCAACGCCATCATGGTGCTGGAGGATGGCGAGATCATGGAGCGCGGGGATCATGACCAGCTTATGGAAATGAAGGGCCGCTACTACGACCTCAATATGGGGACGGTTGAGCTGGAGTAGGGGATGCGTGGGCCTGGTGCATAGAACGGTGCCAGGCACACTTTGATTCGGCACACTTTGATTCATCTGCCTAGATTGGTGCCTGCATAGCGCGGTGCCAGGCACAGAATTATTCACAAAATAACGAAACCCTCTGTCCGGCCGGACAGAGGGTTTTATCAGCTCTATATCTGTTTCCTGACGCTCATTCTTACGCTTATGTTTACGCTCAAGCGTGAGTAAGGCGGCTAGCAACTTATTCCAGATAGTCGGGGATGCCGTCTTCATCGAGATCCGCATCATAATCGAGACCTTCTCCGAATCCTGAACCATAAATCTCGCGGGCGGTGATGCGTTTACGATCACGCTCGGCCTCAACGGCTTTGCCCAGGAATTGTCTCACCTTTTCAGAACCCTTGATGTTTTTAAATTCCGTAACTCTGGCGGTCTGATCCATAGTGTGAAGGGTGATGGTGCCAACGCCAAAAATCTTTTGCCACAAGCTGCGTTTCAGCTTCAGGTCCAGAACGCGATACAGCAGGACTTCTTCTGTATTCGTGGTGAATAAACCGGTGCGGATGATGAAGCGTGTCGGCGTGAGCTCATAGCGGGTAAATGAAATCGGCAGACCCAGATAACGTTTGCGGTCTTTCCACAATATCTGCTCTTCTTCGATGTCCAATCTGTAATTTCTGCGAGGCATAAAATTCACCGCCCTCTCGTTTTTTTTCATTATAACTGTTTTTTAAAATTTTTAATTAAGTCGTGATATTTATAAATAGAAGAATCATTAAATTACGTTATTTTGCTTTTTTCAAAAATTCTTCTATTTGTTTCTCGCTGACGCCGAGGCCGCCTGCTGCATCGAGCTTTTTGTCGTTCATACGCAGGGCCGGTATGTACCAGACACCGTTTTGTTCATAGGCATAATCGTTGTATTGCAACTGCTTTTCCTTGTATTTGCCGCTGCGCAATGCTTCTTCCAGCTCTGCCGGGTCGAGCAGATCTTTGAGATATTCAGCGTAAACTGCGGGGTTGTGGCGGTCGATGCGATCAACGTTGGCAGCCTGGAAGACGCGGGTGTTATATGCGATGAGGTCGATACCCTTTTCTTCAGCGAAAAAATAGCCCTGGATACCGAGGTTGTTGAAGTAAGGATTGGTCTCGGGGACGGGATTGATGTCGCAGGGACGCCAGACGACTTCTATATCGGGGTGTTCGGCCAGACGCTCGATCAGGGCATGATAACCTCTCATGCAGAAAGGGCAGGTATAGTCATAGAAAAATTCGAGTGTGCTCATGGTGGTTCCTCCGTAAGCAGCATATGGCTGCGTTGTTTTGTTTACGTAATTATAGCAAAGATATCGAATTTGGATTGGTGCATGGATTGGTGCCAGGCACAGAATTATGCACGCTGCTTGGATTGGTGCCAGGCACAGAAATATGCAAGGCACAGAAATTTGCAACCTTCTGATCTGTAACCTCCACGTGCGACATTTTCTGCTGACATGGCAATATAGGGCTGGCAGTATTCGCAGGATCAGACTTTTCCAAAAGCTTGATCATGGCCGGTTGATCCGGCCTTTTGGAGGTAAGGAATATGGTTAAAGCAGGACATGTGGAAATATATCTGTACTTTAATGGAAATGGCGGCGAAGCGCTGGATTTTTACCTGAGTACTCTTGGCGGCGAAGTGACTTCGATGATGTTGTATAAGGATCTGCCTGCAGCGGAAATGGAGGGCTCAGGAGCGGGCTTTGATCAGGATGCGATCCTGCACGCTACTTATAAACTCGGCGATGTCAATATTATGCTCAGCGATAATGATCGCGGTGATTTGACTATGGGAGAAAACATCGCATTGAATTGGTCCCACGATGACGAGGCGGAAGTTCGGCGTGTCTGGGAGGCTTTTGTCGCAGCCGGATCGAGAGTGACCATGCCTCTGGAATTTGCATTCTTCACGCCTCTGTACGGAGCGTTGGTGGATCCTTTTGGAATCCCCTGGCAAATAATGCTGTGGGCGGAATAAGGCGAAGTGAGGGGCGAGATGCCCGGCATCCGGTGCATAAGTTGGTGCCAGGCACAGAAATATGCAAGGCACAGAAATATGCACTATAATTACCAGGGGCTAAACAGCTAAGGAGTGGAATATGAGAATTGCAGTTGGAGTTGACGGAAATACGATCGCAGGTCACTTTGGCCATAGCGGAGATTTTCAGGTCTTTACAGTGGAAGACAATAAAGTTACAAGTGCCGAGATTTTTTCAAATCCCGGCCATACAGCGACCATGAATCCTGCCGACTTTGTTGTCACACTGGAGGTTGATGCGGCCATAGGAGGCACCATCGGCCAGCATGCTCTGGATACTCTGACCGATGCAAATATCGAAGGAGTTTTCGGGGCCGATGGTATGGATGCCCGTAAGGCAGTCGAAGCTTATCTTGCCGGTGAACTGAAACACAATACAGAAACAGGTGTACTCGCTCCCGGTGAGCCCTGCTGCTAAGGGGTATTGGTTTGACCGATTTTGGCATGGACATATGTTTTCTGCGGGACAATAAGTTGTTTCGTCTGCGTTCCTGCGCTGTAATTTTGCACGAGGACAAGATCCTGATGGCGAAAAACTCTCAGGATGACTGGTATTATTCTATCGGAGGCGCTGTTGAGCTGGGCGAAAGCCTCGAAAATGCAGTGAGGCGTGAGGTCTTCGAGGAGTGCGGCGTCAGGCTGGAGATCGATCGGCTCCTGGTCGTGCACCAGAACTTCTTTCAAGGCGATGACGGTCACGACTGGCATGAACTGGCTTTTTACTTTTTGATGGATACAGGCAGCATCAGCGACTGGTCAATACTTACTCAGCACAAATCTTACAGCATGAATAATATTCCCGAGGGCAAGGAATGGCTCAGTATCGACCGCTACGCCGATTATCATGCCTATCCTGTATTTTTTAAGGACATAAGAGGAATTCTCCAGGCTAAGGAGCCTTTGCTGCTCTCGACGTATGAAAGTGATGGTTAAACTGCGATGAAACGGCAGCGGAGAAGACCTCTGAAAATTCTGGGCTCAGTGCTGCTGCTACTGCTGGCAGTGTTCTTGTTATATTTTTTCACTATCGGTTCCACGCTGGTTCGGGAGGAAGAGGCCCAAAAAGCTGATGCCATTGTTGTTCTTCTCGGTTCAGAACCGGAGCGCATCATTGAAGCGGCTTATCTCTATCGCGAGGGGTTTTCGGAGAGGATCATTATTGCCGAAACGCTGGTCGAGCATCAGGATATTTTGGCCGAGGAAAACGTCACGGTTCCCCTGGGTGCTGAAGCGGTACGTGAGATTGCAATTCAGATGCAGGTGCCGTCGGAGGCTGTTGTTATTGTGCCGGCGGCAACCGAGAGTACTCAGGATGAGGCTCTGGCGGTGCGCAGCTACCTGGAGACCGAGACTGAAATTAATTCTATCCTGCTGGTCACATCAAAAAGCCATTCCTATCGCTCCTCACTTATATTTGAGCGGGCCTTGTCGCGTCTGGAACGGGATATCGAGCTGACGTCGGTACCCAGCCGCCTCGACGACTTTGACAGCACAGCCTGGTATCGCGACCGCGAGCAGACGGGAGAGGTTGTATCGGAGACAATCAAGCTGATTAACTTCTGGCTCTTCGAACGCTGGAGCCTCTAAAGCTCAGCAATGAGATGATGTATATATGACAGGATGTATGCATAATGGACGATACAGACAATAAAAAGCGGAAAATTCGTGAAAACCTCATCATTAAAATAAGCGGGAGAGAGCGTGCTAATGGCTATCTGTGGTACATTACAGCTATTTTCGGAATTGCCTGGGGTCTTCTTTATGTCGCGAATGATCATTTTGCCTGGTTTATCTGGCCACCCTATCTCTTTGACTGGAGCATATATGGTTTCCTCGTACTCGCTGCCGGCATTGCCAATCTTTTTGTTGCCCGGGCCAGTCTGAAAAGGTCGCGAAATCTGGTAAAAGAAAGCTCTAACATTGTGGAAGAGTACGATCGAAGGCTGCCTCAGTATCTAATAGTCTTACTCTACAATATCTTTTTCGGTTTTGGTTTTCTTCTCAGATTTGTCCCATCAATCCTGGCTTTAGTTAACCGTAACTATGTTCTGAGGAATAGAGACATACTCGAAGTGCCGGGTGAATAAAAGTGTGCCTGGCACCGAAATATGCAGGCAACGGTTAACTCCTCTAAAGTCATTCCATCTTTCATAATTTCGTTACCGTACCCTTCACATGCCTTTTTTTAGCGAGCTTTTCTCGTCAAATTTACCTCAAAAAGACAACTTAAGGCAGCTAGTGACTAAAACCTTGTTCAAGTACTACGCCGAGCAGCGGCAGTATGTAATTCCTTAAGTAAAATCCGAAATCTAATTCGACAAAGAGAAGGGAAGAATAGATTATGAAGATGAAGAAGTGTTTTTTGATACTCCTGGCACTGGCGCTGGCCTTAGTCAATCTACCGGTTTTTGCCGCAGGCACAGGAACGATCACGATTGAGAATGCGACTGTCGGGAAGACATACAATGTGTACAAGATTTTTGATGCGACTTATGGCGATGGCGCTACCTCCTACACGATCGATGAG
>JAQWBU010000090.1 GCA_028706195.1 Eubacteriales bacterium | reverse complement strand
TATATTGACAGCCTGGAAAGTCAGGCAACTGAACTTTTGCGGGAACAGGCAGCAGCACCCCAGAGCAAATTTATCAGCCCTGGTTTCGGTTATCTGGAATCAATCACAGCTGATAATTTAAGCAAATAGCAGGCAGTATCAGTGCATTAGGGCTGTAGTATTAAACTGCAGCCCTTTTTATTAATCAAATTTCAATTCATTTATCCCGGTGACGGGAGATTTCTTTCGATCTATTCCGCTCGCAGTACCGGCAATTTTGTTAATAATAATCTCGCCCGTCCCGCTGACTATCGCACGATTAAGATGTCCACCCAGATCTTCCATCTTGTCGTTGCCGAAATTGGCATGTAAATGTATGTATAGTTCGCCATCCATCGTGCTAACATTTCCCAAAAGTGAGGTCAACTCCATTTCCTCCCTGATAGTCTTACGTGCGTAGCGTTGTTCCTCCACCAGATAAATGCCGATCTCGACGTCGTTACAGGCTCCTATTCCCATAATGCTGCCCAGCTTGACTTCACATTCACTGCACGCAGTTTCTACGGCTGCGACAATATCCTCACCCGGATCTACCCGCAAAATGATAGTATCAGCAATTTCTTTATATTCCATTTCTGTAGCCCTCCTCAAATTTTCATTTTTATTACGCTATTTCAAGTATAATAGCTAGTGTTGTTTTGTAGAACACATTTGCAGGAGGGAATCATGGAGAAAAAAGATGTTGCCATCATTGGTGCAGGTTTAGCAGGTATTTTTGCAGCTCATGAATTAAGCACAAAATGTCCTGACTTAGATATAGTTGTACTGGAACAAGGGAGGGCTATAGCTTCCCGTTCCTGTCCGATAGTGGAGAAAAAAACCAAACAGTGCATTAACTGTGTTCCTTGCGCCATAATGCGTGGTTTCGGAGGTGCCGGAGCTTTCTCCGATGGAAAATTTAACTTTACTACGGAATTTGGCGGCTGGCTGACTGACTATCTCGATCATGATACCGTAATGCAACTGATCGATGATGTGGATAAAGTCAATCAGGAGTTCGGTGCAACGGACGCCGTTTACACCACCTTTTCAGAGGAAGCGGAGCAAATCAGACGCAAAGCCCTGGCTCATGATATCCATCTTCTGGATGCACGCTGCAAGCATCTCGGCACTGAAAAGACCAAAGAGATGCTCATTGCTCATTACGATTGGCTGAACGAACACGTGGATCTGCGCTGCAATACCAGGGTTGAAAACATTCGTCCGGATCATGACGGCAAAACAGTCAAGGCCAGTGATGACCGAGCTCCCAAACAGTATATTCTGGAAACAGATAAGGGCGATATCGCCTGCACGTATCTGATTGCAGCTCCCGGTCGCTCAGGGGCTGAATGGTTTAGTGATATTTGCCGCTCGCTTGACCTGCCTTTACTCAATAATCAGGTTGATTTAGGTGTCAGAATAGAATTGCCGGCGCTGGTTTTCAAAGATATTACCGATGTTTTATATGAAGCTAAGCTGAAATATCAAACGCGCCAATACAGTGACGTCGTACGAACTTTCTGCATGAACCCTTACGGTTACGTAGTCACGGAAAACACTGACGGGATCATCACCGTCAACGGGCACAGCTACGATGATCCCAGCCTGCACAGCGAAAACACGAACTTCGCTCTTCTGGTAAGCAACCGCTTTACAGACCCCTTCAACGAGCCTTATCGTTACGGTAAACATATCGCCTCTCTATCCAATATGTTAGGCGGAGGCGTACTGGTTCAGCGTCTCGGAGATTTACGAAATGGTCAGCGCACTAATTCGCACCGTATGTCGAAGAGCTTTGTCAAGCCGACTCTGGATGCAACTCCCGGCGATCTCAGTCTGGTTCTGCCAAAACGTCATTTGGACAATATTATCGAGATGCTCGAAGCTTTGGATAAACTTGCGCCCGGCACTGCCAACACCGACACTTTGCTCTATGGCGTTGAGGTGAAATTCTACAGCGCGCGCCTTCAGTTAACGAACGAGTTTGAAACTTCCATGCCGCGCTTTTTCGCCATTGGTGACGGAGCCGGAATAACACGCGGTTTATCACAGGCTGGAGCGAGCGGCTTGCACGTAGCCCGCTCGATCATAAAGCGTCTGAAAGCCGAAAGGGACACAGCAGAAGCAAATAAATAATCGGGATCTAACTCAGCTCAGATCTTTCACTATTTGCACAAGTTTGGCAGCCAGGCTTTCCCAGGAAAAAACCTGGACAGATTGCGACAGGTTCTCCCTCTCTCCGTTAGTGCGCAGGGTGCGGCGAGCCTGTTCTTCCATGGCCGCCGATAAACGTGAGACATAAGCGGGGATATCTTCGGCATAAGGCTCGTCCAGATTACGCAAACGAGGCAATTCAACCCAGCTGATCAGATCTGTGTCTTCTAAAGATGGCGCCAATTGTTGTGACAGTGCGGGCAGATTATTGCTGACCAGTGCAACACCTGAAGCCAGGGCTTCAATAGCGATCAGACCCAGTCCCTCATAATAGCTCGCCAATACGAAAACATCGCTGTGACGCAGGTGTTCTGCCAATTCAGCCTGCGACTCAACATCAAAGAGGCGAATAGCCTGCGACGGTACGTTGTCTGAATTCAAAAGAGCTTTCATCTCCGCGTCGGCTGTGCCCACTAAATCCAGCCGGATCGCCGGATTTTTCTTATATAGGTCTGCAAATGCAGCCACTAGCTCATAGACGCCTTTGGCATGCGACATTTTGCCAGCGTAGAGGAAAGTGACGAAATTTTCATTATACGAACCCGGGCGGTGGGTAGCCGGGTAAAACATCTTGTTGTCAAAAGCTCCTCCGGTCACAATAATCTGTTCCGGCAAGAGATCAAAACATTCCTTTAGATCCTCGATATGGGAATCGGCAAGAGCAAGAACCCGATCCAGCCTGCGCAAACTTCCCACAGCTCTTCCGGCGATCTCAGGATTCTGCCTGGCCTGACGGATGTCTGTCCCGTGAGATATTCCAATCACCGGAATATCCGGAAAGACTTCCAGCACCATGGCAGTTAAAACCCAGAGGTGATGTGAAATAATGACATCGGGATTATAATTTTCTTTAATACGGATTAATTCCTTATAAAATGAACTTTCCCAGCAATTAATCATCTCCTCATCCATGCGGCAATAGCGAGTAGAAGGATAAGGCATTTCATCGCTCATGCCGACAATCGGAAAGGGTATATCCTCAGTTTCAAAAAACACGGGGTAATGACTGTCACAGTCAATCCATTCGGCTATTTCATCCTGACTGCATTGAGATAATTCCACCTGCAGCGACGTCTGGTCAAAACTATTTGCAGGCAGTGCATAAAGGGCTGCCTGCTGCCAATCTGTCTGCTTATTAATTTCATTAATGAGATTGTGGAAATACACACCACTGCCTGTACGCGTCGGCAACTGGGCTAAACAATGCAATACTCTCATTCCTGTCCTCCAGCAGTCACCCGCTTTCTGCGTTTCCAAAAACGCAAGAAAGAGAAAATCAGGAAAAATAATATATTAGCTAACACGATGGCAGGGCCGGTGGGAAGATTCAAAGCGTATGAAGAGAAGATGCCGATCAGAAAAGCTGCGGCTGACACGAGAACAGAGACTATACTCACTTGCTTAAAGTTACCGAAAAGCCGCATGGCTGTGATTGGAGGAAATATGATCAAACTCGAGATCAGGAGAGCACCCATCATGCGCATGCCCAGAACAATGGTGACAGCTGCCAGAACCGCCAGAACTGAATTCCAGAAATTACTGGAGATGCCGCTGGATTCGGCAAATGTTTCATCAAAGGTCACAGCGAAAATCTTGTTGTAAGAAACCAAATAAAAAAGCACCACTGCAACTGAGAGGATGACGCTGAGAATCATATCGGAATCGGACAACGAAAGAATACTGCCGAACATAAAACTGAACACATCCGTATTCATTCCTTTGGTCACGGAAATAAGCAAAATGCCGATGGCCATAGCAGCTGACGAAATCATCGCGACTGCGGCATCACCGCGCAGTGGGTTGTTTTCGCTGATACGCAAGAGCAGAAAAGCTGCAAGTATGACTATTGGCAGAGCTACGAGCAAAGGGGACCAGGAAAAAATCATGGCAATGGCCAAGGCTGCAAAACCTACATGAGAAAGTCCGTCGCCGATCATGGAGTAACGTTTAAGCACCAGGCTGCTGCCCACCAGAGCTGCGCTAACGGAAATCAACAGCCCTGAAAACAGAGCCCGGCGTAAGAATGCATAGGACAAGAATTCAAGAATCACTTTACTTTTCCTCTGTTCTATGCAAAAAACTTGCTGCCATAACGCTGTCCATATATTCTTCTTTCGGTCCGTAAAAGTAAAAATCCCTGTCCAGATGCAAGGCATGTGTTGCATCATGCATCACACAGTGAACATCGTGAGAAACCATTATGATGGTCTCACCTTCCTGATTCAGGCTGCGAATCAGTTTATAAAATTCGTGAGATGCCATCGGGTCAAGCCCTGCGGTGGGCTCATCCAGGATCAGTATGCCATCCGAAGCGACCAGAGCTCTGGCCAGCAGAACACGCTGCTGTTGACCGCCTGATAAATTGCGGAATGACTTATCTGCTAAATTATCAATATCGAGTCGACGCAAGACTGCTTGCACGGCTTGTCGGTCTGCGCCGGTATAAAAAGCAAACGTTTTGTGTCTGTTGAGGCGACCGCTGCTCACGATCTCAGTCACGGAAGCAGGGAAATCTTTTTGCAAGCCGGACTGCTGAGGCAGATAGCCGATGTGCTGTTTTTTCATCTCATCAGCGAAAATAATTTCACCCCGGTAGGGTTCTTTCATTCGCAGCAAACCCTTAAGCAATGTGGTTTTACCGGATCCGTTCTCGCCCAGAATTGAAACATAATCGCCTGCCATTATGCGAAAACTCATGCCTGGAGTAACAGGTCTGCCATCATAGGCAAAAGCCGCATCCTTTAGCTCTATTAAAACCTGCGCTGCCTTCTTATCTGTCATCTGCTAAAGCCTGTTCCAAATTAGCGACATTTTGCCTCATCAATCCTATGTAAGAAGCACCTTGCTCAATTTCCGTCTGACTAAGATTGTGTACAGTATGGAAGAGCAGTTTTCCGGCACCACTTTCTTCGATAATCTGATCCGCTAATCTTTCGTTAGAGAACTCGATCGTAAAGATATATGGCACTTCTTTTGCCCGAACGAGTTCGATCAGCGCAGTTACTGTTTGGGGTGTCGGTTCCGCCTCAGCCGCGCACGCTTCGTAAGCAGCATAGTAATCCAGCCCGTACTCACTGGTGAAATAGATCAGCGGGAAGCGGTCTGCCACTACTATGTAATCACGCGCTCCGTTCTCAACAACAGAGAGAAATCTGTCATGAAGATCGTTTAAGTCTGCTTCCAGGTCGCTGAAATTGCTCTCATAGATGTCGCGTTGAGCTCCATCGATCTCAATCAGCTTGTCCTTAATTGCCGTCGCCATGGCGATCGCGTTGAGTGGCGAGGTCCAAATATGTTCATCCACCGGGCCATGAGGAGCGTCATGATCATCATCTTCATGGCCATGATCATCAGCTTCCAGAATGCCGCTGGTAGCTTCTTCCCTCAACTCTACAAAATCCATCATTTTCAGTGTGTTCCCGGGGTTTATTTCTTCTGATTCCAGCAGACGGTTGACCCATGATTCGGAATGACCTCCGTTGTAGATAAACAAGTCCGCTTCATTGAGCTTAATAATGTCATGTGGAGTCAGCTCGTACGAGTGGACATCGACACCGGGCGGCAAGAGCATACTTACGTCAGCTTGCTCTCCGGCAATACTGCGAGCCAAATCAAAGGATACAAACAAGGTCGTGACGATCTTCAGATCAGCATCTTCATTATTGTTTGGAGCTGTATCACAGGCAGAGAGCATACTGTTTAGCAATAATAAGACAGCAAGTAATACAGTACAGGCTAAGGAAAGATTTATCGCCTTTTTT
>JAQWBU010000089.1 GCA_028706195.1 Eubacteriales bacterium | reverse complement strand
TTCACATTGCGGCAAGAAAATTCGTAATTTGTTGTCAGTTGTAAATTCCTTACTTTATCTTTTTACAGGCGTTTTCAGGACATAAAAAAATCCGCTGCGGATTGTATCCGCAGCGGAGTCCTTGTGGTGGAGACGAGGGGAATCGAACCCCTGTCCGAAATCGCTTCTATTGGAAATTCTCCGGGTGCAGCCTCTGCTTAAATTTCACAAGCCTGCTGAGCAAAGGCAAACATACAGGACTTGCTAACTCTAAATACGCAGTCGATGTTCGAGCAGACAGCAACTGGGAGCTCCGTTTAACCTGCTACAGAGAAAGGTCTGTCTAATGACGTTCTTCTACAGGCGACAGAAAACTATAGAGAACGAGAGCCGCTTATGCAGCTGCTAATGCCGGTTGTTTATTGGCAATTAAAAGTTTTTCCCGTTTTTTAAAGAGGCCAACGAGAATCCTCTACCCGCTTTCCCAACTTCGACAACCCCGTCGAAACCAGTGCGTCCCCATATTCGATTATCAAAGATCAAAACAAAGAGCTCATCTCGAACTCTTGTTTGTTATTGTAGCATATTTTGCTCATTTTTACCAGATCAGAGCGAAGTGTAACACTGGAATGAGTCCTTAATAGTCCCGTTTTACACGGCGCTCGATGTCACGTTCCACTTCACGATCACGGATACTTTGCCGCTTGTCATAAAGTTTCTTACCGCGCGCTATCGCTATTTCGAGCTTCACCTTGCCCCGCACAAAATAAGCTTTTGTCGGTACGAGAGTCATACCTTTCTGCTGCACTGCTACTTCAAGCTTTCTGATCTGTGACTTATGAGCCAGAAGCTTCTTGTCCCGCAGAGGATCGTGATTAAACTGGTTCCCTTGTTCGTAAGGAGCGATGTGTGCTCCAACGAGGAAGAGCTCTCCATTTCTGACCACGACATAGGATTCAGCGAGGCTAAGGCCGCCTTGACGGATAGATTTAACTTCTGTCCCCTTCAAAGCAATACCGGTCTCGAGCGTCTCTAAAATATCATATTCAAAACGAACCTTGCGATTGTTCGTTATCATTTTGTTTTTCTTGTTTTCTTTCATATTTATCATCTCAAATCCGGCTTTGGATTATAACAGGTCTTCAGGCTTGCGTAAAGAGTTCCAGATCCAGAGTCGACGTTGCATCCTGATCTGCTCCTGCAATTCTGCCGCTCTTCCAGGCAAAATAACCTGCAGAAGCTACCATAGCAGCGTTATCAGTGCAAAGCGACATCTGTGGAACTACCAGCTTCAATCCTTTTTCAGCGCTTAGCTCCTGCACCAATTTTCTCAATCGGGAATTGGCGGAGACACCGCCTGCAATCGCGATTGTTTCATAAGCGGTCTGCTCAACTGCGCTTTGCAGATGGCTGACCAGTGTTTTCGCCACAGCTTCCTGAAAAGTAGCTGCGAAATCCGCCAGAGGACATAAATCTGTCCAGGGTATCCCCTTTTTTTTCGCTTCACGCTTAAAACGGTCCAGCTGCTGGATAGCGGCGGTCTTTAAACCACTGAAGGAAAAGTCCAGTGAGTTCTCAATGCGGGGTTGCGGCAAGTTGAAGGCTTGTCTGTCCCCTCCCTGTGCTGCTTTGTCAATTAAGGGTCCTCCGGGGTATCCTAATCCCAAAACCCGGGCAACCTTGTCAAAGGCCTCCCCCGGTGCATCATCTCGCGTTTTAGCAATAATGCGAAATCTGCTGTAGTCTTCTACACCCACCAGATGCGAATGCCCGCCCGAAACAACCAGACACAGAAATGGAGGCTTAACTTCACTGTCCGACAAATATACGGAAGCAATGTGACCCTCAATGTGATGTACAGGAATCAAAGGTTTTCTGATCGCAGCGGCGTAGGATTTGGCAAATGAAACACCGACCAGGAGTGCCCCTACCAGACCCGGTCCCACAGTTACCGCTACAGCACTAAGATCCGAAGCTGAAATACCGGCCCTTTTCAAAGCCTGATCCACTACCGGCATGATTGTCTTGAGATGCTCGCGCGATGCAATTTCCGGTACAACGCCGCCATAAAGAGCATGCACATCAATTTGTGACGCAACCATGTTACTTGTCAGATGACGACCGGAAGCGACTACGGCGGCTGCAGTTTCATCACAGGAGGTCTCTATTCCTAAAATATATTTATTATCTTTATTCATGAGCCTTAGTTTAGCAGATTCTGTATCGTAAGCCGCATCAATCTGTTAAACTTATGCACAGCAAAGGAATAATCATGACAGATCTATATATTTCCAAAGACAACAGCAGCAAAAAAGGTAAAATGTTCAAAGTGTTGATAGTACTGATAGTACTGGTAACTTTGGCTGCTTTAACCTTAGCGGTCATTGCAATTTCCTCCTTTGTAAAAGCCAATCAGGTAATGGAAGAAGAGGGGAGCGAACTCTCACCTTTTGCTTCGAATATTCTGCCTGAATATTCACGCGTGTCCTTCCAGACCTTGGACGGACAGCTGAATCTAAGGGGCTGGTGGCTCTACTCGCAAGCCGAAGAAACAATTGCGACTGTAATTCTGGTACACGGGCAAGGCATGAATCGACTCCCCTTCGGTCTGGACAGTGTGGAGCTTTTCGATAATCTAACGGAAGCCGGCTGTGCTGTACTTACTTTTGATCTGCGCAACAGTGCAGAGTCAGACGGTGAACTCTCTTCTTTTGGTTATATGGAATCTGAGGATGTTCTGGCTGCTTTAGCATATGTGAATACACAGACGCGAAGCGATCAGCCAATAATATTATATGGCATTGGCAGCGGCACCTCTGCCATTATGCGCTCTATGACTGAATTGAGTGAAATTTATGCTCTTGAGAATAATAGTAACGTCAACGGGCAAACTGAGCTGCCTCACCCTGATAGAATATCCGCTCTGATACTCGATACACCAGCCAGATCAAGCGAAGACTTCATAGCTGCGAGCATGGCGCAGGAAGAAAGCATCGGGCGTTATTTCTTCCCCAGAACTGTGCCACTCGCAATTCGGCTCTCATCCGGAAACAAGGAAAAGCAGGATTATTTGCACTACTTATCCCAGCTGACTCTCCCGGTCTTGCTACTGGGACATGAAAGAGACAGTTTGTTAGCGGAAAGGGCTTATCTGCCACTGTGGACTGAGCGCGAGCGAATTCATCCTTCGCTTACAGAAACGTTTAAAGTAAAAGGAAGCGGCCATCTCACAGCGTATACGAGTGAGAGCAGCGACTATGCAATGTCAATAGTTGATTTCATCAACGACTGGTTTTAATTCAAGTTCAGTGTTTGTCAGGAAATTCCGCTTGAACCAAAACCGCCGCCTCTGTTCTGACCAATCTTTGCGACTTCATCTACCAATTTAATATCAGGATGTATCACTTCAACAAAAACCAGCTGGGCTATCCGATCTCCTGCTTCAATATAAATGCTGCCGACGGGGTGGTCATTCTGATCAAGATACAGAGTGTGATCTGTCATCCCAAAGGGCAGATCATTTCCAGTTTTCTTTCTGAAATATTCGCTGAATTGTACCGGTCTGCACTCTTGGTGCAGTCTTGAGGCCAGGTCAGGATCTTTAATCAGGATGGAACCATCGAAAAAGAGTGAATTAGTGTTTTCGGCTATTACGCAAACCTCGTCCCGGTAGTCGGAATCGATAGTTCCCGGAGAATTAGCTATCCTTAGCGATGTGCGAAGCGAAAGACCACTTCTGGGTCGCACCTGCGCTTCTAAACCTTCAGGCATAGCCAAGCGGATTCCGCTGGGGATTAGCACAGTTTCACCAGGTTCTATAACCAGAGACAGGCTGGACCGCAGATCAAAGCCGGCAGAACCTGCTGATGCGGTTTCCGGTACGAGCTGCGCATCACCTTCAATATAAACTGTCTTGTTTTCCTTAGTCATCTTCCTTCTTCCTACTCAGCTTAATTACTTTGCTTCCAGGCCTGTAGGATCTTCCTCCTCAGCTTCTTCCGGTTCTTTGTCTACGCCGTCTATAGTTGTTTGGCGTTCTTCCAGTGGCTTGGCCCGTTTCTTACGGCTTTTGTTCTTTAAACCCTTGCCATCATCTACGAAGTCACTGTCTATCATCGAAGCCATTTCAGCTATTTTCGATTCATAAACATCGCAGAGATTGCGATAATACAGCAAATCTTTTTTCATCGACCAGAATTGCTCTCGCAGCCGGGACAACTCTGCCTTCACTTCCTCTTTTGCATTTAGAGCTTCATCGCGATCGATAAAGGCAAGTCGTGTTTTCTCATAAGCGTCCTGCATCATGCTGACAGCATTGACTAGGGCAAGTACTGAAGCTGAGGTTTCATTCAGACCGGGAGATTGTTTGCTGGCTTCTTCGATCATAGCATCAGCAGTAGCGGCGATATCTCTCATCTGCTCTACATCATCATCAGCAGATAAGGAATACGTCATTTTTCCTATCCGTACTTTAATACGTTTACGCGGCGTCTTCACTTATGTACACCTCCTACGAAACATCAGTTGAACTTATGAGAGTTTACATTAACTATTCATCAGTTTTGTGTACAGTCTAACAAATTGCTGTTCTTTTAACGATTCAGCTCTGATATTTGCAGACAGTTTCTCTTCACTCAGGAATTTGTCCAAGGCGCTTCTGATTATTTCATCTTCCTTTATTTCAGTATACATGAGAGCATTTCCCAGTGTTTTGCGTCTGTTTCGGAGCACTTCAGCGGGAAATTTCTGAAAATCAATTGATGAAGCAGCCTTTTTGTACTGTGAATCTGGATTGGCAATTAAGGAATAGAGGCTGGAAGTAGTTCGTGGTGCAGGTTCAAAACTGCCTCCGGATACAGTCATAAGCGCTTTCCAGGTGCCCCAGAGTGAACTGATAATGGCTAAAGGGCCGTAAGCTTTGGAGCCTGCTTGAGCTAACACCCTATTGAGTGCCGCCTTTTCCACCATAAACAGCATTTGCTCCGCCTGCGGGAAACTACTGATCATTTTCAAAATCAAATCACTTGTTATGTAGTATGGTAAATTGCTGAAGACTAAGAGTCGTTGATATTTTTCAAATTCTTCAGTATAAGAGCTGAAATCCGTTTCTAAGGCATCTGCATAAATAAATCGAGCATTTAAATCATAAGCTGTAAATATTTCCGTGTGAAAAGCTTCAAAGCGCTGATCGATTTCACAGCCAAGATACATACCTGCCCTCTGGGCTAATTCCAGGCTAAGCAATCCCGGACCCATACCGATCTCCACTAAAGCGTCATCTTCATCCGGATTCAATTGTTTTATTATGCGATCAAATACTTTTCTGTCTACAAGAAAATTTTGTCCCAGAGAATGGCGCGGAGAAAAAGACTGCTGACGCATCAGCGACAGCAGCTCAGTTCTTAAAGTATTGGAAGGTTCGAGAGATTCATTCATTTATCTGCGGGAGAAGAATCGGCAATTTCCAAACTCAACTACAAATTCTTGTGTTTCGTGCCAGAGACCTGCTGCTATACGATAATTGTAAAAATAATAAATTGAATGTTGTACTGCGCTGCCGCCTTCATCAAACACAAAGGCAACAGCTTTCTTTGCGTTGAGTGACGGATTGCTGTGAATTGCTGCTGTATATCCCCACTTGCGAGCTATTTGAGCGGTATTATAAATTCCGTCATACGTCATGCTGTCCCGGATAGCCTGAGCTACCAGTACTGAACCTGTGTAGCTGCCACCAAACTCACCACTTACCAGACCTTCCAGAAAAGCCCTGTCCTCAACTTGAACCGGTCTGCCTAGATAATTAGGATCGGGATCAGCAATGCCGAGCAGGAAACCTTCAGCAGGCGCAGCTGTTATGGGAGCCGTCGTTGTTGTAGGAACGGCAGTCGTAGCCGGAGCGGCTGTAGTAGTTGTTGTTGCAGCTGAGGTTGCCGGAGTGGTCGGTTGGGTTTCAGCGACGGGCTCAGTTGTACTGATTGACGATTGAATAGTAGCACTTTCAAGAGAGGGCGGCCTGATGGCCTGCAAATATTCTCTAAAGAGGAAACCGCTGACGCCTCCGCTTAACCTTACTTCAACCCAGAGACCTTCTACCTTGACAACATGGACAGAGGTGCCATATTTAATCAGCTGCTTTACAGCAGAAGAAGTCGAAGCTTCACTTCT